>CAMDWC010000107.1 GCA_945878825.1 Haliscomenobacter hydrossis DSM 1100 | reverse complement strand
GCCGCATGGCTTACTGTATTTTGTAAAAAAGAAAGCACGTGAACTTTGATGTTTTTATCAGACAGAATTTTCGCCGAAGTGCATATATCCTGCTGAGGATGTGGACAGGTATTAGCACCGTCACTAATAACAATCAATGACTTACGTGAGTTTGAGTGCGTGGAAAATAAATCGGGTGAAAGAGCCAGCATTTTAGCTAATGGCGTACTCCCTTCCGGTAAAATACTGGAAATGGTGTTTTGAATATCTTTTATTGAGGTTGTTCCCACCTTTTTCCAGACAGTTTGTGGTGTATGGCAGTCGCCTCCAATACTACCAATACCAACCTGCTTGTCGTTAACCAAAATACCTAAAATCCGGTTAGTGAGCCATTGTGCCGTCCGGAATCGGTCTAAACCGCTGCAAGTCACTTTTTCAGTTATCATTGACCCGGAAATATCTAATAAAAAAACCACTTCGTCGTTCGGCTGAATAGTTAATTTATTAAGTAGCGCGGCTTCCCAATCTGCTGATATTTGATCTACATTTAATATTGGGTTTTTAACGATTGGAGCCGAAAAATCTAAACACAAGGTGTCATTTAACAGGTTAAAGTTGTGTTGCGCATATATATTAGAAGGATCAGCAAATAATGATTTTTGAAAATAAGAGGCGGACCTGAACAAACTAACAGGGAAGATATGCCCATGTAATTTCTTTTCATTGGATTTATCAAGATTCATCCCCTGATTGGCAAATATCGAAAAACCGATAGCATTATGTAAGATACTCACCATCGTTTTCTGACCCATTGATTCAAAGATTTTTTGCGCAGTTTTAAGATATATCTGCGCCTCATCAAATTGGGTATTGTAAATCTGAATCATTCCTTTGAAAAAACTGATTAATGCTTTTTTCTCTTGTGCGTCAGATTCATTTCCTTTGATTAATGTATTGGATTGTCGCAATAGCTCTTCCGCTTCTTTTAATCTGTTTAATTTTCCCTGCGTCAGTGAATACGATAAACAGAAGGAAAAATTGGTGGGAATATTAGCGTGAGCTGAATGAAAATACTGATTAGCCAGGGGAATGTTGCCTTCTTTGAAATGACTGACTCCAGTAAAATAGTCTTGAAAAGCTTTCGTGGGATTACCTTTTATCGGCGCAACAGGCGGATTTATCCATCCAGTCAACATGATTACGAGCAATATTCTGAAACTAATAAACATCTGACAAAAAATGTAATTAAGGAACAAAGCGTAAGGCAATAAACTGAGCGATGATACCAATAATAAAACCGCCATACACCTGCATGGGTTGGTGCGCTTTTAAATATAGCCGACTGCTGCCAACGAGTCCGGCGAGGAGCACAAAAAATAAAAAAATCAGCGGTAGGGGCAACAAATAAATGGCTCCATTCAGCCCTTGAAATAATAGTTCGGCCTCTTTATGTTGAAAAAGAAAAACCAGAATAAATCCTAAAATACCGCCAATACCCACGGTATGCGCACTGATTTTATCAAAGATATTGATGAAAAATGCGAGGAATAAACCAATAGATGCGCCTAAAATAGCTCTGCTAAAGGAGGAGGGTATGTCTGGATTATCTAATAAATTTCTAAACATCCAAAGGTAGAAAATGCCGGATATTATATATGGTGCAATTCTGTCTTCCTTTTCTGGTAGTTCAATTGATTTTGCCAGGCCTATAAAGGTTAGCATCAAAACGGCAAAAGCGGGGATAAAAAAAGTAGTTAAAAATATTCTTATAAATAGAATAACCGCTCCGGGATCTGACCATTTGGTGAATCCAAAGTCAAAAGGATTAATAAAAAGCAACAATATATAAATATAAGTGATGGCCAATAAAGGATGGGTTATCCACGATATAAAGCTTGCGGAAGTACGAAGCATCTTTTTTTTAAGCTAAATATAAGGTTTGTAGTGGAATAAATACAACCTTATACTAAATTCATTACATCTTTAGAATAAATGTACCTTATATTAGCGTTATAATTGAATTAATTGAACAACTAAATGTATAACATGAGAACGACCCTTCGGCTAGCTAATGGTTTCGTCCAAAAAGGGATGATAGCCACTTTGTTCTTTCTTTTCTTTGCCATTTTTACTCACGCACAACGTGTAGCTTGTGTTGATATGAGTAAAATACTGGAAAATTTAGGTGACTATAAAGCCGCACAACTTGAATTAGATGAAATGAGCGCGCGCTGGAAACAAGAAATTGCCCAGGAATACGACAAAATTAAGGCAATTTATAATAGATATCAGTCGGAACAAGTTTTATTAAGTGATGATCAAAGAAAATCGAGAGAAGACGAAATCATGACGAGAGAAAAAGAAGTGAGAGATTTACAAAATTCAAGGTTTGGTCCTGATGGTCAACTGTTTAAACGAAGGCAAGAACTCGTCCGTCCAATTCAGGACAGGGTCTATGCCGTCATTGAAACTTATGCAACAGAAAGAGGTTTCGATTTTATTTTTGATAAAGCGAGCGCGTCCGGAATTATCTTTTCAACGCCAGCTTTTGATAAAACAGAGGATATTAAACGTATTTTGGGGAAATAACGGTTTTTTTGCAGAAAATAGTCACTTTTTTCTTACATTCGCGCCACAACATTTTAAAAAGCGCATTAAATTAAATACTTTATGAGAAACATCATTTTATTAACCGCAGTAGTCCTTATGGGTGTTATGGGCGGAAATACTTTAAGTGCTCAAAAATTTGGATATTTAAATTCTCAGGCAATTCTTGCAGAATTACCCGAAGTTAAACAGTCTGAAGCTGAACTTGAAGCTTTGCAAAAACAGTTGCAGAAAAAGGGTCAAACCATGTTGGAAACACTACAAGCTGATTATCAGGTGATGCAAAAGAAAGTTGATAGCGGCGAATTGTCTCCTAAAATGCAAGAGGAAGAAGGAAAAAAATTACAGGTTCGCGAGGAAGAGTTAAATAAATTTCAACAGGAGATGATGAATACCCTGCAGGAAAAAAGAAATACACTCCTCAAACCTATTTATGACAAATTGACGGCAGCTTTAAAGGTTGTAGCTCAGGAAAATGGATATACTTATATTTTCGATCAGTCCATTCTTTTATTTTCTGATCCTGCAGGTGATGTAAGTACGCTCGTTAAAGCTAAATTAACAGCAGCTAATTAATAAATTTTAATACTTTTTATGGCTTCGTGCCGTCCTATAGGTATTTTTGATTCTGGCGTTGGTGGCTTGACAGTCGCCGACGCCATTTCTTTGTTGTTACCTAATGAAGCCATTTTCTATATCGGTGATACCGCTCGTATTCCTTATGGAAATAAATCAAAGGAGGATATTGAAAAATTCAGTTTGGAAATGACGAAATTCCTATTGGATAAAGGTTGTAAAGCTATCGTTATTGCCTGTAATACCGCTTCGGCTTATGCTTTAGAAGCAGTGAGAAATACTTATCCTGACATTCCAGTCATCGCTATGGAACCAGCCGTAAAACCAGCCATAGAACATTCTAAAACCAGTGCTATTGGTGTGCTTGCTACGCTGGGCACTTTGAAAAGTGATAGGTACAGTCATCTTAAAAATAAATTTGGTCAAGGTATTCAAATTTTGGAGAATCCTTGCCTCGGATTGGTTGATAACATTGAAACAGGAAAATGGAATGATCCTGAAACTATTTTGCTGCTGGAAACCATTCTTAAACCTATGGTGGATGCTCAGGTGGATCACATAGTTTTGGGTTGTACCCATTATCCTATCGTTATTCCCCTCATTGCCAATATTATGGGCGATTCCGTGCAACTCGTAAATCCGGCGCCAGCTATCGCTAAACAGGTTTACAGGCAATTGGCCGAACGTAATTTGTTGTGTGTCGATACCGGAATAAAAGAAAGTAGCCCAAAACATACTGTTTGGGCTACCGGTTCTACGCTAAGTTTTAACTATCTTCTGAAAGAATTATTACCAAACAGTGAACTGATTCATTGGTAATTATCTTAAGTATTACACTTTATTTATGAGAGATTTCTTAGAAAGGAATAGTTGTAATTCCTGATTGATTACCAATTCATTGTTCTGAAGGGTATTCCACTTCTTTAAATCTTCTACTTTCACTTTAAATAAATTGGCAATACTTTCTAAGGTCTCATCTTTGCTAATCACATAAGTGGTTTGAAATAGATCCTTTTGATTTTCAATTTCCTCTGCCATTATCTTACGTAGTTGACCTATTCCCTCTGCTGGCAAAATTATCAAATGCCCAAGTTCAGAACGAGGTATTTGGTGTTGCTTAAAGGAAGGGTTCAATTTTGAAATTGCTCCAACAGATAATTGTGTAGCTTTCGCTATCTGCTCAAATGACATCTGCTTGTGCACTCTTACTGAACGAAATCCCTCCTTAGCCATCACAGGAGATTTTGGGATAAGATTGTGCTGAGCGTAAAATTTAGAAACGTAAGCTGCCGCAACAAAGGCAGGTACATACACCTGAGTTTCTCTCGGTAGATATTTACTTAGTTTACTGTACTCCTTAGATCCCGCTAATTTAACAGCAGAAAGAACTTTTGACGGTCCACTGTTATAAGCAATTAGCACTAATCCCCAATCTCCAAATTGATCATATAACGCTGACAACATTTTTACCGCAGCGTGAGTAGATTTATATACATCCATACGCTCATCCAATAAAGGATTTACAGTAAGCCCATAATTGCGGGCAGTATGCGGCATTAATTGCCATAAACCAGCTGCACCAGCGCCAGATGAAACACCTGCATTCATGCCTGATTCTATAACAGGAAGGTAACGTAATATTTCAGGTAAACCTTCTTTTTGTAATTGTGCATCAAAAATAGCATGGTACAATGCTGATCTGCCAAGCATAGCCTCGGTCTCGTTTCTTCCCAGGATAGTGTAATTCTGAATTCTACTTAGTAAATCATCGTTTACCTCAAATTGCATAGGCAATTTTAATGAGGCTAATCTGTCACTAACCATTTTATGGGTAGTTGACGACCACGGCTCGGAAATTTCCGCGGATTTAAGTGGGTTGGTTAATGCAACAACGATTAGCATCATAATGCTGGTTATTGCATTTTTTGTTTTGTTTTTCATAGGACTAAATCGGACAAAACAACGATAAATAAAAATTTTATAAGTTGTCTCGCCACTTGGAGCCTAAACTCCTTTTGTGTGTTCATGGAATATGTTGCAAATTTAAGCCCTTTACACGAACAATTCCAGTGTTTTTTACTAAAGGCGATAACGTTAACAATTCAAAAACCCTTTAAAATAAAAGCATTTGAAGGTTAAACAGTCTGTAACTCCCTATTTCATTGACCTTATACAGTATAGAAAATTATATTTTTAAAAAATTAAATTTGTTTTTTTGCGATAAAACAAATTTTTTAAGAAAAGATTAACGTTTTTATTAACAAAAAAGGGATATTTTTTCGTGGTTGGAACAAATGAAGCTGTTTATGATATAAATATGAAAAAGAAAAACAATGGATACTTTTTCATTCTCATCAGAAAAATTGTGCAATATTCAATCATTGATTTTACATTTTGATAGTGCTAAAGTTCAATTGCTGAAAAACAAGCAACCAAATTTAATTCCCTTTCATGATACTTATTTCCTTATTACAAAATCAGTATTTAGTAAATTAGGCACAGGTTTTTTTGAAAATGATGAAAATATGATCTCTTTTGTTCTGTCCTTTGCTAAGTTCTATTTTGATGCCCTAAACCAATATTTCAAAGGAGAATCAGTTGCTGCTGCCTGGCAATTTATGTTTAATCAATGTGAAAAAAATCACTTGCCTCGTTTTGTTTATCTTTTATTAGGCGTTCACGCACATATTAATCAGGATCTTTCCCTGTGCGTTAGAGCATTAGATTTTGGTGTAACTTTTAAAAATGATTACCTCGCCATAAATCATATCATAAAGGGAAAACTGGCAGAGGCAATAGCTCAATTAGATGAAAAATCTATTTTTTTGAAGCGCATTTTAGAAAATGATTTGTTTCTATATCAAATGCCTATGCACCAAATCATTGTCTTATGCAGAAATCTGGCTTGGGATAAAAGCCAGGAGGTAGTTATTGCCGAGTTAGTTTATGCTTAAATGATCCAATAATTGGGGGTAAAAGTGAGCGTATGCTTCTTTGGGCATAGTATGGCCCATCCCTTCTACAATGATTAATTCTGCGGCTTTATTCAAAGAAGCTAACTTATACGCATGGTTTACAGGAACAATGGGATCAGCACTGCCATGTATAATCAAAAAGGGTATATTAATTTTGGCGATTTCTTGAATCCTTGAACCAGAGGCAATGATAGCGCAAAATTGTTGATACCTTGCTTTGGGATTCTGTCCTTTACGGATGTCAATGCCCTCGGTTATTACTTTTCTAAGCTCCTCCTCATTGTATCTAAATGTTGTTCCATTTAAATAGCAATACATTTTCATGTAAAATTTGACCGTAATTTGAGGATGGAGTATAGGGTGATTTATATGGAAATGTCTAAATAGAAAAGGTAAAAGAGGAAAATATAATTTTTCCTGCCATTTTTTTGTTGACCTTACATCATACATAAACGCCGATGACATGATAGAACATATCGATAAAATTCTCTCGGAAAATGATATGGCCAGTCGCTGCGCAATCATTCCTCCCATGGAAACGCCAATAAGATGAACTTTTGGAAGATTTAAATAATCCATCAGAAAAATAGAATCTTGTGCCATATCTTCTAAGGTATAAGGCCTTTTTCTGTGCCATGTATCATTCAACCAGGTAGATTTTCCTATATCTCGGTTGTCAAACCGAATACAGTAAAAGTCATTATCCAATAATGGTTGAATGAATTCTTCAGTGAATGCAAGACATTGGGTATCTAAACCCATTATTAACAAAACGGGGGAATTCGCTTCGTTTCCAAAAGTCTCGAAATACAGATTTATTTCATTAGGAAGCGAGGCTGTTCCAAATCTTGTTGGTTTCATTTAATGGTTAATTTTGTACCTTAGATGTTGCAATGTCTATAAATATGCGCATTTTATTTCTTTTTTCAGCCTTTTTTATTCAAAACCTGATATTAGGTCAGGTTTTGCCCTTCGTTGAGTTAACGGAAGATAAAAATGAGTTGGTGCTGGACATCCGCTACGCAACATCGGATAATTTTACAGGTACCCGACTTTACGATTGTGGGCGTTGTTTCCTTCACCCAACCGTAGCCAAAGCTTTGCAACGTGCAGCGGAAGATTTTAAAAAACAAGGATATAAAATCATTCTGTTTGATTGCTACCGGCCAATTTCCATACAACAAAAGTTATGGGCAAAAGTACCCGATGCCAGGTATGTTACCCCGCCAGCTAAGGGTTCAATGCATAATAGAGGCGCTGCAATAGATATTTCACTTCAGGAAATTAAATCAAAAAAGGAGCTGGACATGGGAACACCTTATGATTTTTTTGGTAAAGAAGCTTACCTGGATTATCAGGGACTATCGGCAGTAGCTTCTAAAAATAGGAAAATATTGCATACTACGCTAATGAAATATGGATTTAAGCCTATCAGGACCGAATGGTGGCATTTCTCTTTTAGTGGTAGCGGTGCCACTATCTCGGAGTGGAACTGGACTTGCCCATAAGCTATGATTAACAGGTTTTTAACATTTATTTTCATTTTCCATAGACCTTTATACAAACATTGTCGGTTTTAATAATACCTTAAATTTTATTCAAATGCGATACTCCTATTTTATACTTATTCTCTTTTTGTCTAATGCAGCTGCTTTCGCTCAAAAGGACACGGTTTTTATTTGGGTCGATGGCCTATGTGGCATGTGCAAAAATAGAATCGAAAAGGAAGCTATAAAGGTAGAAGGCGTCGGTGCAGTCAATTATAATGTGTACAATAATATTTTATCGGTTGTGCCTTCATCTGCCGCTTTCAATAACAATACATTGCAAATGGCCATTGCTGGCATTGGGCATGATACAGAAAAATACAAGGCAGATTCCCTGGTGTATGAAAGTTTACACGAATGTTGCCATTATCGCGATCCGGAAATTAGAGCCGATCATTTAGAGAAATTAGATGCCTCAGCTATTATTTCAGGCACTGTTTATTTAAAAGGTGAGGGTATAAAAATACCGGCCGTGGGTGCTTCCGTTTATTGGGAAGGTACCAATCTGGGTGAATTTACTAATGAAAATGGTGAATTTGTCATTCCTCGTGCAGGTACTACTTCTATTTTGGTTTTTTCCTACGTAGGGGAATCCTCAGATTCTGTAGATATGAGAGGTCAAAGGGAGATAAATATTACGCTCGGTGGGGGGTATGAATTGCAGGCCATTGAAATTAGTTATAAGAAAAAAGCAACGTCTTATTCTTTTTTAACTCCAGGAAAAGTTCAACTCCTGGGTGAAGGAGAATTGGCCAAGGCAGCTTGCTGTAATCTATCGGAAAGTTTTGAAACTACACCTTCCATAGATGTTTCTTTCACAGATGCCGTAACCGGAACAAGACAAATTGAAATGTTAGGTCTTTCTGGGGCTAATATGTTGATTACCAGGGAAAATATTCCCGATATCCGTGGCCTATCCGCTATTTATGGCCTGACTTTCTTGCCAGGAACCTGGGTGGAGGGTATCCAGTTAAGCCCTGGCATTGGTTCTGTAGCTAACGGTTTTGAAAGTATTTCAGGTCAAATAAATGTGGAATTAAAAAAACCTGAAAATAGTGAAAAACTATATTTTAACTTTTATGCCAATGAAATGAATCGCTTTGAGGCTAATTTGAACCTCGCTCATTCCCTAAATGAAAACTTACACACAGGTTTGCTCTTACATGCAAAAAGGCAGCGGGATCAAATGGACAGAAATGAGGATCATTTTATGGACGGCCCCATTGGAGATCAATTTATTGTGGCTAATCGCTGGAAATTTAATACCTCCAATGGAATACAAGGTCAATGGGGCCTTAAAGGTACTTTTATTCAAAATAATAGCGGGCAGTTAACGGGTGCAAATCACGTCCATCCGGGAACAGGTGTATATAATCCCTGGTTAGCCAGTATGGATACCCGTAGGGTGGAAGGTTGGTATAAAATGGGCTATTTATTTCCCGATAAACCAAAAACAAGCATAGGTTTACAACTTTCAGCTTTAAATCATGATCAAACAGGTTTTTTTGGAAAAAGAAAATATGACGCTTTTCAACAATCTTTATATGCGAATTTACTCTACCAAACTATTATTGGAAGTACAGACCATGTTTTTAAAAGTGGTTTGAGCTATCAGTATGATCGCTTTGATGAAACCCTGGGCGAATCAAATTTCCTCAGAAATGAATCTGTTCCCGGCGTTTTTTCTGAATACACCTATAATTATTTAAATAAGGTTTCCCTGGTCGCAGGATTAAGAGCAGATAACCATAATCAATTCGGGTTCTTTGTTACCCCGCGTTTACATTTTCGTTTTTCTCCCAATGAGAAAACAGCTTTTAGATTGGTTTCAGGCAGGGGTCAAAGGACGCCTTCTGTTTTTGCTGAAAACATTGGTGCTATGGCTTCTTCCCGTAGTTATCAGATTGTAAATCCTCAGCCAAATATTCCTTATGGTCTGAACGCAGAGGTAGCCTGGAATTCTGGTATTAGTTTTTCTCAGGAGTGGCAACTTTTTAATAAACCTACCATCTTAAATATAGAGCTTTTTCATACCCGATTTGTTAATCAGATAGTGGTAGATTACGATGCCAATCCTCAAAAAGTCTTGTTCTATAATCTGAATGGAAAATCTTATGCTACCAGCTTTCAATCGCAAGTGGACGTAACCTTTTTTCCCTGGCTTGACGTTCGCTTAGCCTATCGATTTAATGATGTCAAAACAACCTACCAATTAGATTTACTTCAGCGTCCTTTTGTATCTAAACACAAGGCATTTGCCAATTTTGCCGTCGAAACTGCTTCGAGTGGGTGGAAATTGGATGCAACGATTCAATGGCAAGGTCAGAAAAGAATCCCGGACTTAAGTGGTAATCCGGCTGCAGTTTTCGCCATAGATGAATCGCCCGATTTTTTTATTGTAAATGCTCAGGTAAGTAAATCAATTGGGAAAAAATTAGAACTGTATCTTGGGGTTGAAAATTTACTTAATTATAAGCAAGATTATCCTATCATTAGTGCCGACGACCCTTTCAGCGAATGGTTCGATGGCTCCATGGTGTGGGGTCCTGTATTTGGTGGAATGGCCTATACTGGTCTTAGATTTAAGATTGACTCTCCCTCAAAAAAATAACTAAAGCTAAATAAGCCAACGTGTTTGTCAGGCTTTATCAATACTCTCCAAAAAAGATAGCCTATTTTTTTATGCTCGTTTCTGAATCACGGATTATAAGGATTATTGGATTTCACGGATTATAGGGAACGTCTTTGTTTTAAACATACTGTTTATTCGACGATGTTATTCTTTCGTATAAAATCACTGGGACATAGGCCCGCCATCTTTATACCACTTAGTTGTTAGAAAATTTTCTTTTTCAACAGAGATAAAAGGTA
>CAMDWC010000106.1 GCA_945878825.1 Haliscomenobacter hydrossis DSM 1100 | reverse complement strand
GGAGATCGTCAGGTACTTTACAAAAGCAAATAAATATGAAATTAGTTAATATATTGGTTACTTGGATATTCCTTGCTGCAATGATAGCGGCCAATGCGTTAGCTAATATATTACCTATTAATCAACTGAATACAGGTCAGATATCCGCTTTTTATCCCAATTATTTTGTTCCCGCGGGATTCACCTTTTCTATTTGGGGAATTATCTATCTGTTACTGATCAATTACGCTATTTCTTATACTTATTTCACCGTTTTATCGGACAAATTCCCAAAAGTTGCTGCCTATTTATCGGTTATCAATAAATGGTTTTGGGTAACTTGTTTTTTAAATGCAAGCTGGATTTTGGCCTGGCACTATTTGTGGATCTGGACGAGTGTCCTCATCATGTTACTCTTTTTGAGCACGCTAATCTATATTTTCATAAAAGGAAAAGAAAAAGAAAGCTCACTAAACAAGACGCAATCTTTTCTCTTGTACACCCCATTTTTAGTTTATCTGGGCTGGATAAGTGTGGCCACCATAGCTAATATAACGGCATTACTGGTCAAAATAGATTGGAATGGATTTGGCATTTCACCTGTCACCTGGAGTCTCATTATGATGATTACAGCAACTATATTGGCTATTTTTTTTATTTGGGTGGAAAAAACAGCAAGTTATTCTCTTGTCATAATGTGGGCTTTATGGGGCATTCGCGCAGCAAGAACTGATGATGCACCATTTCTAAATCAGGCAGCCCTGGTGGGTCTTGTTCTGATATTTATTGTGCTTGTAAGTGGCTTTATAAAAAAGGAAAATTCTGTAACTTAAATTAACTTGATCTATTTAAGTAATGAAATTTTATGAAAAATATTGACAAAAATAGTTTAGAAAATGCATTTCGATTGTTCGAGTCGAATAGTATCAATAAAATAGAAACAGGCACAACCAAAGGCCTCAAAGAAATTCATCATTTTTTGTTTGACGGTTTGTACGATTTTGCAGGCGAAATACGAAACCTTAATATTTCTAAGGGCGGCTTTAGATTTGCAAATACTCTATACCTTAAGGAGATTCTTGTAAAAATAGAATTAATGCCTGAAAACTCTTTTGAAGAAATTATTGCCAAGTATGTTGAAATGAATATTGCGCATCCTTTTATTGAAGGAAATGGTAGATCCATGCGTATATGGTTGGACATGATATTAAAAAAACAACTCAAAAAAGTTGTAAACTGGCAATTCGTTGATAAAACGCTTTATTTACAATCTATGGAGAGAAGTCCAATCAACGATTTGGAATTAAGAACACTTCTGAAAGAAAATTTAACCGAGGAAATCGACAATAGAGAAATAATTTTTAAAGGAATTGAGCAGTCTTATTATTATGAAGGTTATGAAAAGGACCAAGAATAACTTCAACTGAAAAATTGCAAAGTACCAAATTATACTCTTCTATACCGGAAAAGCAGTTTTAAACACTTTCTTTAAGATTAGAGGCAGAATATACATTTATTGCTGACATTACCGGATTAACTTCAGGCCAAATTGAAGAAATACGCGCTAATTTATCAAAAAATTAAATTTAACCTAACGCGTTTTTTATTAAGACTTTATACTAAGCACAAGGAAATGACATGTATATCCCAAAAGCAAATTTAACAACAGACCAAGATGAAATAGTGACGTTCATGAAAGAATACAGCTTTGCTACGCTCATAACTACCAGGGATAACATACCTGTTGCTTCACATTTGCCCTTTACCATTTCCCGAAGGGATAGTCAATTGATATTAGTCAAAAAGTTATTACCAGTTTTAGTTAATGCACGATATAATATCTTAAATTTGTTGTAAAGCTGGCCTAAGAATAGGGAGTATCTTATTGTTAAGCATTAAAAAAACTAAAATGAACGTATTATTTTCCAAGGCTCCATTTCACTTCTTAATCTATTTTTTTTTGATTCTAATGGGCTGCTCTGTAAAGGATGGTATTACACCTGATATTATTACTCCATTACCCACAAAATCACTAAAAAGTGCCTCTACTAGTTTTTCCGTGGGCCTTTCCACTAGTACACCAAAACTTGATTTGCTCAGTTATACTCAAATTATAGAACGGGAATTTGAAAGTATTACTGCGGAATATCAAATGAAAATGAATGTCATACTCCCGGTTAAGGGAACTTATAACTGGTCAAAAGCTGATCAAATTGTAAACTATGCGGTATCAAAAGGTTTAAAAGTTCATGGACATGCATTGGTTTGGCATGAATCTACACCAGATTGGTTACTTAATTATCAGGGAACAGACGCTCAATTTGAACAAGAAGTCAAAGATTATATCACAGCGGTTGTCTCGCGTTATAAAGGGAAAGTCGCCTCCTGGGACGTTGTAAATGAAGGGGTGAGTGATAGTGCTGGTTCATTAAGAAATACGGTGTTTAAGCAACGTATGGGAGATGATTACATGGTCAAATGTTTCCAATTTGCACATGATGCTGATCCAGACAGTAAACTTTTCTACAACGACTATAATTTAGAGACAAATCAAGCAAAACAAAATAAGGTTTTTGAATTGATTGAGGATTGGAAATTAAGAAAAGTGCCTATTCACGGGATAGGGTTTCAAATGCATATCAGTTATCTGACACCAAAAGCTCAAATTCAAGCAGCAACCAATAAAGCCGTTGCCTCTGGTCTGTTGCTTTTCTATTCAGAATTGGATATCAGGGCAAATCCTAATAAGGATATTTCAACATTTACCTTAGAAAGATCCGAAGCACAGCGGTTGAAATTTAAGGAGGTAGTTCAAATATATAATGCTATTCCAATATCTAACAAATTTGGAATTACTGTTTGGGGACTAAAAGACGATGATTCCTGGCTCCTTAAACATCACAATAATTTCAATGAATGGCCTCTTCTGTTTGATGCAAATTTTAATGCAAAACAAGCTTACACCGGTTTCTTGGAAGGCTTGAATTAAAATTGATTTCCTATATTCTAAATAGGGTTTCTTTTAAAGCTGATGGCAGCATCCATATTTCAGATCATTTTGACAAGCGGTAATCTATCGACTTAACTATAAGGAAATTACATGAGGTGTCTTTCTTTGTGTAGGGCTACAAAAGTAGCGGTAGTTATGAATTTAAGGAGTTAGATGTTTTTGTAAAAAACAAGTAAAATAATTTAAGGAACGATATCGTTACTCTCCTCATTGTCTGAAAGTTCACCTTCAAATGAAAAAACAATCGCTGAGTATATGATAAAGAACATGGGAAAAAGTCGGGGAAAAGAGTTGTGGAGAGCATAATCAAAGAATCTTGGTGGCTAATCAATTTTTGGGGAATAAAAATCCCTTTTAATTTCTTCTTTCAGAGATAAAATCTCTATGAAATGCGACCAACTTAATTTGGTCGCAGCCTGCGACACAAATTGTTTCCCATACTCAGCTCTATGATTATCAATAAAATAGATCACTGTTGTCCGGTAAACATTTTAAAAAACCGTGGGACAATTATTTAATTGCCCCCGGTAATGTCTACTTTTGAGTTACTACACAAAAAAGAAAGACATGGGTAAAAATATGAATTTTAGCGGACAGCCGATATTTAATCAGCTGTTAAATTTTATTGACAAGAACGAAATTAAACAAATAGCCAAAAAACATGAGGCAGAGCGGTATGTTAAAAAATTTACAACCTATCATCATTTAGTGGTTATGCTATATGCCAGTATTGAAGGCTATCATTCTATAAGAGAAACCATACTTGGGCTTTTGGCTAATGCACATAAGCTTTCCCATTTGGGCTTATCCTATTTGGTACGAAGAAGCACCTTATCTGAGGCTAATGCTCGACGTACTAGTCGAGTCTTTGAGGATATATACATGAGCGTCTACCGTAGACATGCGAATTTTTTAGCGGACAGCCGGTTGAAAGATGCTTATATGAAACGTCTATATATAATGGATTCCACGACGATTAGCTTATTTAAAGATATTTTGCGTGGAGTTGGTCGTAACCCTCTAGAGGGTAAAAAGAAAGGTGGAATTAAAGCCCATACCATCATCAAGGCCAGTGAAAATATACCCTGCCTTATCCGTTATAGTGAGGCTGTGCGTCATGACCATACGTTTATAAAAGAAGCCCAAAACCTACCAAAGGGTTCGATCATTACCTTTGACAAAGGATACGTTGATTACGAGCAATATGAGGTTTTCTCCAAAGAAAGTATCTGGTATGTAACCAGATTGAAAGAAAATGCTTTATACAAGGCAAGTGAAGAATATGATATTCCAGATGAAGCAGACAGTGGCGTGCTAAAAGATGAAGAAATCGTCCTTTGTTATGGTGAAAACAAAAAGAAAGAACACAGAGCACGTCGTATTGCTTATTGGGACAGCGCCAATGAGCGATTATTTGAATTTGTAACGAATAATTTTGAACTATCGGCAGAGAAAATAGCCATAATATACAAGAAACGCTGGCAGATAGAACTTTTATTTAAACAACTAAAGCAGAATTTTCCGTTAAAATACTTTTTGGGGGACAATGAAAATGCAATTGAAATTCAAATATGGGCAGCCATGTTGGCAAACCTATTAATAACCTTAGCCAAAAGCAAATTAAAACGCTCTTGGGCATTTTCAAATCTTGTATCGGTAATACGCCAACAATTAATGAATTATATCGATATGTATGGCTTTTTGGAAAACCCTGAAGAAAGTTGGCGGGCTATCATCAAGGAAAATAAGGATAAATATAAATATTCGCTATTCCCAGAAATGAGGGGGGCTTACTTTTGAAAAACCAAAAAACAGGTATTCATTATCAGAATGTTATGCCAAGTTTTTAACCATTTTACGGATTTACCGGACAACAATGTAAAAGAATAAAACCCGGACCCCCCCGGGGGAGATTCCGGTTACCTATTACTCTCGATTTAAATTTTATTAAAGTTTCTGAGTTGTTACATCTTGAGCATTTTAAATTGATAACTTAGCTTTCCATCTGCGCTACTTACCTTAACTATATAACTGCCTGCTATAAGATCAGGTAAATAAACGGTCTCTCCAGAAGTTAATCCGACGCGGGATATTACCCTGATTCCGGTCGACATTTCAAATATATCCATATTCAACTTTTGATACCCTTTTACGACAAAGTCAACGTTTATATTCCGCTGGAATGGGTTAGGTACTAATTTAATGAATTCGTCCTTGCTCAAGCTAAAGATATCGGTCAATAAGTAATTATATACTGCACTCATTACACTCGTACAGCCATTTATGGTAGTTTTTGCTGAGTAAGATCCCGAAGTGGTAGGTTTATACTTCTGAGTAGTATCAGGCAGAGCAATGCCATCTTTATACCAGGTCGTTCCTGAAGTACCAGTTACTAAGTTATTATCTGTATCCCTAATTAAAGTGGGAGCTGGAGGAGTAGGTTTAGTCATTACCGTAATTTTTGCTCTCGGACTCTCGCATGCTGTGGTTGTAACCTGACTTACATAATAATCAGTGGTGCCAGCAGCTTCGGCTGATGGTGTTGGTGGAGTGCTACTCGCTGTGCCTCCTGTAGCATTTGTCCCATACCAACGCAAAGTATTACCGCTAAGGGCAGTAGCAATCAATGCACTTGCCGTTGAACCAACACAACTCGATACATTATTAACCACTGGTGCCGGTATTATGTTAGAGGTAGTAAAACTTTTAGCTTCCGTCCAATCAGTGTTCTTAACACCTAAAATAGACTTCATCCTCCAGTAATATTTTGTATTGGGACTCAACGTTGTATCTAATGTGGCTGAGGTTACTTCTTCTTCAAAAACAGTAACCCCTTTTACGTCCATAGTATGAACGAGAGAGGAGAAATCTTTATTTTTTGAAATCTGAATTTGATAACTGCTAAAATCGGTACTCGCTTTCCATGAAAGCTTAGGCTTATTGCATATATCTTTAGCCTCATCCAAAGGATAGGAAGTAGTAAACAATTTGGGATAGTGAAATAGTTTAGTAAAATGTTCTTTTGATACAATAATATCAGCTGCTTTGATAGGGTCTACTGTCAACATCCAATCATATAGTTTCCGACTAAACTCAACAGGCGTCATACCAAAAGCGTCTTTGAATAGCTGATAATAAGGCTTTGTCCATGCCCGATTGTCAAACTTGTCTATAAAAACCATTTGAGGACTTGTTAAATAGGATAAATAATGACTTCCAACATATCTAAATCTATCATCGTTGCTAAATAATGAATCCCTATCTAATTTATTAATATCGCGCCTAAAAGCAAGGATATCAGATTGCAATTTACCCCTTTCTGCATCATGTTTGAGTTGTGGACTTGGAATATCATTTGTGTACCATCTACCTAAACTATCCATTCCAGCCCAATTAGTATCCTTTAAATATTTCTCATGTAATTGATTCCCAAAATCTTTACAGAAGTGATATTCGAATATCCAATCTGTCAAGTGGTTAAACCATATTGGGACTCCTACCCCATCAGTCTCATGGAAAGCTCCTGCAGAAAACCAACGTGAATCTTCAAAATTATGCATCCATTCATGAATATCTTGTATTGGATAATTTATAGAACCACTTCCGCGGGCAACTCTTTGGTATTCATCAGCACTTTTCCATGGCCAATTATGCCCAATTCCCTTATGTGCAATTCCCTGTTTATTTGGATAGTATCCATCATTTATTGCCGCATAATGAACATGTGTCCAATTCGCACGATCCCCAGCGCGCTTTTTATTTTCATTCATTATGTCTATCACAGGTTTCCTTAATGCGGGATCTTTTCCTTCAATATATATTTTAGCTCCTATATGAGCTATAAGATCACCCTGTGCTTTATAACTTTCTTTGTGTAAGTCCAATAAATCTTTTGCGACGTCGGATGCCGCATAGAATGTTGTTGAATCCCATACAGTAGGTTTATACCAGCCAACTTGCTCCAACAATTGTTGATCCCTTTCGTTGGGAAAAACCCATTCTACTGTTGAAAAAGTCCATTCATCACTCCAGGGTTGAAATACCCCCCCCACTTTAGCTCTTACCTTCCAATACCAAATATTAGGCCGAACATCATTAAAGCAGCAGTATAATTGGGCCAAACCAGAACCTGGCACTAAGCCACCATCATTGGGTCCGCCAAGATAGCAAGCTGTGTCAAGTTTCCCATCATTATTATTATCATTCCAGGGCATTGAAAAAATTCTGCTGCCTTTTGTTCCATTATTGATTTGTTTAGTTCTAAAATCAATTTCATATTCTGTAGCATTTGGTACAGAATTCCAAATTAATATAAATCTAATAATCGCATGATTTATATCCGTTGTAGTTTCAAATGGATCTCGGATATTTTTCGCTCCATTAGTAGGAGATGAAAGGGTTACCTTCTGACCAAAACATAGATGGATGCAGAATAGGAAAAGAGCAGTTAAAAAGAGATGTTTCATATTAAAATGTAGGTTTAATAATTATTTGAAAATTTCTTGAAGTTTTAAGTTTTGACTGGGCACAACCTGATTAAAATCTTTGGTGTATTTGCCCAGGCGTTGATAGAATTCCTCCACACTGATTTTAAACACATTTAAAAATGCTTTTTTCCAATCAGCTTGTTTTGCCTGTTCAAGCCAAAAGTCTTTGAAGACCATCTCAAAGGCTCTATTTTCTGTGATGTTACTCTTTTGTAACTCTTTAACTAATGCCAAAACCATAAAGGCAGAGCCAGCGTAGTTCATATCTATAAAATTACCTACGGAATCCTTCAAGGATGTTTCAGGTTTTTCGAATAAAGCTGGCTGCTTAAGCGCATAGTCTGTAAAACAGCAATTGAAACTATTTTTCATATTATTTGACCCATAATATTGCTGTGCGTATAAATTCTCAATTACCATGGCACCGCCCTCACCAAGCCACTTTGGTTGCAATCGATCACTTGAGTTTCCTAGTTGATAAACATGAAAATACTCATGGACAATCACTGAATACCTATGTACACTATTGACTTGAAATTCATTTTGTGGTATCTCTAAAATCATCCATCTTTTAAAAGAATCCAGGCGTGGATCTGCATTACCAGTTAAACTTGCGCCTCTTGTACCTGCAGGAAGCTGTGGAAATGGTAATGCCACTGAACTGTTCCACGCAAAAATATCCATGGTTGATTGTTTTTTATTGGTCAGAGCATTGAGGATGTAAGGCGGCGCAATTGGAATAATCTGACCAAGATTGTTCATGATAATCTTAAATTCAGCAATCCATTCGTCTGGTAAGCTTTTATCCAGATTATAAACAAAGGTAAATTTGGCTTCCAGCGTTTTGAAAGTTTGTTCATTTCCGTAACCAGTGCCTGCACTGTTTGTAGCATAAGCACGAACGTAGAAAGTGGTATTTGGCAAAAGCTCAGTGAAATCTGACGTGAAATTACCAATCCCAGTTCCGTTTGTTGTTTTTGTGGTCAGACCAATTGTTGGATTTGTGGTGGTTGACCAAACCACACCTCTTGCTGTAACTGGTGATCCTCCGTCTGATATTACATTTCCTCCACTTGTAGCAGTATTTGGCGTAACGTTGGAAGAATTGGTTGTATTTAACGTTGGAAGAGTTGAAACCCATATCGGTTTGCCGTCTTTATCTACTGTTAATATCTGACCAGGCAAACCTGGTTTAGGTGTATTTAGGTTATTTGATGTATTAGAATGTAACGCATAGGGAACACTCACTAATTGCGTAATTCCTGTGATTGTATAAGAATTACCTCCAGTTGGATCCGTTTCCGTCTTCAAAAAATAACTTCCTCCTCCCCAATTTATATCGGCTATTTTTCCAGTAGCGTTTGTACCACCTCCAATCATCAAACTGACCAATCCATTTATATTCGTTTGTACTTTATGTGTTTCGGAATAAACACTGGTTCCAGATACTGAACCTTGAAGGATGCTGATTTTAATACTGACCGTCTTTTCCGAAACAAGGTTTCCACTTGCATCCCAAATCACCGCTTGATAACTCATCAGGTTGGGTGCTTGGGATATTAAATCAACAATGAATACAATAGTTATTAAACTTAATATGAATATCTTTTTCATTTGATTATATTTTAACAATTTTGAAAATTCTGTTTTCTTTCTTTGATTTCAAGGAAATGAAATAATTTCCTGATGGTAAATCTCTTAAGGATATCTCTGATTTTTCTGATAGAATAATCCCATACTTAATTTCCTTTCCCAGATAATCCATAATGGTATATCTAACTTGAACATCTTCCATCGACGATAATATCAAAGTCATGGTTTCTTGGGTCGGATTTGGATATAGTTGCACCTCCTTTAAGTAAACAAGTTCCTCAATGGGTGTCGTTTTTTTGGTGTAAATTTGTTGGACTCCTTCATTCAAATAAGAACCATTTCCTTTTTTCAGAACATAAGCGACTTGACCAACTGTGAAACTGGTTGAACCTCCTGTTGATTTAATGTGTCCCCCTGTTGTGGATATTGCATTTTGGGCAAATGAATCAAAAGTACAATATAAAATTGCTACAAAGGATAATAAGGAATACTTGATTAAATTTCTATTCATTGCATGATAATTGAATTTTTAAATTAAAACAATATAGTCATTAAATTACATTTTTAAAAAATTATCTACTTAATTTTAATAATTTATTTACTTACAGTATCCTTTTACTTATTAACCGTAAGTCATTCCCCCCAATCCCTAAAAAAACCTTCCCCAACTTCTATTGGCATTGCAACTCCTTTTACCTATTCTTTAAAAAAAAGGATAAATATGGGCTTTGATAAGGAACCGGATTTTAATATACACCTGGATGGTGAGGTGTTTTTTAATCATCATCCCTTCTTCGATGAGGTGTTTGACAAATTTGTTAAACAGAGAATTTTTGAAGATATAATGGACATTGGTCTTGAAAAGGAGGATTCCAAGTTTTTCAAACAATTCAATTTCATTGCTCAGTTTACAAGAGGTAAACAAATGAAAAATCTATTGGTGCCTTTTGAGGATTATAAGGAGGAATGGAAAACGGTGGTTCTTTCCAATGGTCTGTATATCACCTTCCAGTTTTTCATTATCTGCCAACTTGCTTTATTCATTAGCAAGACATATCCCAACCTTTCTGTGTTACTAACAGTAGGTTATGAAGATATTATCAAGAAAAGTGTTTCCCTGAATGAACTCAACCTTCTTTACAAGAGTTTTGCTTTTGGAACTGTTTTATTTTTATTCAAAAATGATTAGAAATATGAGGAATGAATAACCGTTTTATAGTCCTTAAAATTCATTACCCCTTTGAGTTTACATTTTATATCTACAAAAAACAATTTCCAATTCGCTTTGTTACCTTTTCATGATAGATTCAATCATTTCTATACAGCATCTGGCTAAAAAATTTGGTTCGTTTCAAGCCGTTAGCGACATAAATATTCAGGTGGATCGCGGAGACGTTTACGGGTTTTTAGGCCCAAACGGTGCCGGGAAAAGTACGACCATGCGCTGTATGCTTTCTCTTATAAAGCCTGACGAAGGTAAAATCTCTCTTTTTGGCCTGCC
>CAMDWC010000105.1 GCA_945878825.1 Haliscomenobacter hydrossis DSM 1100 | reverse complement strand
TTTACTTCCTCTTGAATATCTCTATTTGCTCCGGCACCAATTCCCAGGCCACCACCACCAATTTCTTTGGGTAACTCATCTGCAAAACGCAATTCCTGACTGTTCATATTTACACTTCGCTGAAATCTACCCCCTTGAAATCCAATGGTTAACATTTTATTTCTTTTATCATCCAATGCCAGGTGATAGGCTGCAGAAAGATAAGATCCTCCTGTTTTTAATTCAGTACTACCCGCTTCATCACTGACCACCGTCATACCTACACCTACCCAATCTTTTGAACGAAGGCCTTTAATAATGGGAGCATCTATATAAAAAGAAGGCGTCCTGTAGGGATTAGCTAAAACGGTTCTCCACTGATCCCGATAAATACCACCTATTCTCGCCGTCCCTTCATAAGCACCTGTTAACGCTGGATTAAGCGTTAATGGAGAAAAATTAAATTGGGAAAAATGTATATCCTGACTATTTAAAGTATTGACGAACAAACAACTAAGTAAAAAAAAGAATCTAATAAGATACTTAATTTTAACAAAGGTTAGGTAGTCGTTTGGCAAAATTTGTACAATGCAGTTATTCATAATCAGTATATTTGACTAATCAGCTTTTAAAGATTGTCTGCAATTTAATAGACTTTAAGCAAAAAGAACAGATTAGTTTATCAAAAATTAAAGAATACGCCCAAAAAGGCATTAACAATAATTATGTTTAAGTAATATTTGTCCTTGTTCATAAACGGAACTGGCGGAAATTTCGTTCATACAACGAAAATGTTTTTTGGGACATTCCGATCTACCAAACCTGCTACAAGGCCTGCAAGAAAGATTATCCACCTGAATCGTCTTGTTTCTATTTATTCCTTCCGGATAAAAAGGAAGCCATCCAAACTCAGGAATGGTTCCGCCCCAAATACTGACGACCGGCTTTCTCAAGGCGGCGGCAATATGCATCATTCCCGTATCTCCGGTAATTACTAGTTCTGCATTTTTCATTAATAATGCAGATGCCAGTACATCCGTCTCTCCGCATCTGTTAATCACCCTATTTTCAAAGGATCCTTCCAATGCTTTACCCAGGTTAACATCGTCTTTTCCGCCAATTAAAACCAAAGAATGGGAATGATAAAAGGATATAATTTGCTTCCATTTTTCAAAGGGTATTCTTTTTGTAAAATGAGCCGCACCTAAAACCAGCACTATATAAGGTTTCTGATGAAGCATAGTTTCTTTATCAGAAACAAAAAAATCTAATCCTTTGCCATCATAAGATACTTTAAATGAACGTAATGTTTCTAAGTACCTGGTAACGATATGTTTTTGGAGAACAGGTTTGAACCCAGTCTGAACATAAAACCAACGGAGAAGAGATCCTTTGTTACAATGGTAAAATGGAATTCCCCAAAGATAAAAACGTAAACTTAGGGTACGCAAATTGGAATGCAAATCTATAACAGCATCGAATTTCTCCTTTTTCAACGCTGAAATGACCTCATTTAAATCTTTATTAATGGTCCAAATTTTTGAAAGGTATGGATTCTCCCTCCATAAATCAGCAAAAATACTTTTTGTAAGAAAATGAACTTCGGCGTTTAATTGCACTTTTAATAATCTGACAACAGGCGAAGTAAGGACTATATCGCCCATCGCAGAAAAACGAACAACGAGTATTTTCAAGCCACTCATTCTGAAAGAATTTCCTTCTTCCATTTTTCATTTCCCAAGGCATCAAATATTTTTATAGTTAATTTTCGTTCCAGCCTTTTACCACTAAAAGTCAATAATCCAAAATTGTGTTCTGTTACTTCGGTACCTGGTACTCTAAGAATATTAATTTCAGGATTTGTATTCACTCCGCTTGTTAGAGGCGAAACCGTTAAGTCGTAGATATATTTTCCATTGGTAAGTTTCAACTCAGTTAACTCTGTAAAATGCCTGTCTCCTGTAAGGAAAATGACATTTTTGAGTCCTTCTTCTTCAATACGTTTGATCAAATAAGCTCTTTCTTCCGGATAAAATCTAATATGATTTTCAGCAGTAGGCGCGGCACTTAGAAACTGTCCACCTGTGGCCACCATTTTAAAGGGAGCTTTACTTGTTTTTAGTGCGTCTATTAGCCATTCAATTTGCGCTTTTCCAAATTGCGTCCTTTCCCCGGTTTTCCTTTCGTCCGGTGCTCTTGAAAATCTGTTATCTAATAAAAAGAAATCGATATCTGCCCATTGAAACTGTGAGGTTATTCCCTCCTGATCAGGTAACCCCGAGGTCGGATTGGCCCAGAACAAACGAAAGGCCTCCAACGTAGCTTCTTTCTGAATAAAGCCTCTGTCACTATTATCTGGTCCGAAATCATGGTCGTCCCAAATAGCATAATGATGCACACTCCCTAATAAACTTTGTAATTCCGGGGTGGCACGAGTATGTGAATAACGGTAAAAGATGCCTGATTTACTATTCCAGTCAGCTTCTCTAAGATAAGTATTATCGCCTAACCAAAGCATTGCATCGGGCTTTTTGAATAAAATAGATTCGAAAATCTGATAATTTGACCCATAGGGTTTCCCTGGTCTGTCGTATGGAGTATCGTTAATGTAGGCGCAGCTTCCCAATGCGATGGAAAAAGCAGGAGGATCTGTTCTCCATTGCCACAAAACTTGGGTTTGAAATTCAAGAGGATAGGGAAATAATAATGATTTATCGTTTAATACAACCTGATAGCCATATTTATTTCCAGGCTCAAGCAATGAAAGAACTATTTTAGTAGTAAAAGCGGCATAAGCATTTGTTTCCACTACATCGGACTTAAAGACTTTATTTGGTGTCTCCAGATTCCAATAATTAAGCTGAACTTTACCTTTTGAGCTTGTTTGTAACCAGACGACCACTTCCCTCATTTCTGAGTATCCCAGCATTGGACCTGATTTAAGTTCAGCATTTTGTGCAAAACCTTGAAGTATGAAGGTAAAGAAAACAAGGGGAAGAAGCTTCATTTTCGAAGTCATACAATAGATTTTAGGTAGTGAGCAAACTTTGGACATTTATATTTTTTTCCTGGACATATAAGAAAAAATCATATACCCATAGTAGGTTATTATCCATATAATCTGTGCCTGGATTCAACCTTTTGAGGTGTATATCCCACAAATTGGGTTCTTTTTGCATCCAGACATTAACCATATTTACCACTTTCACAAATCGGTCAGGATCATTTCCCTCCGGAATATCCCGGGCCTTTGTTTCCTCCAGAAAATACTTGAAAGATTCCGGATGGTAGAAACTATATTTTTCAGGATAACGGAAGGCGAGGTATAAAAAGGCCATTTCAAAATTATCTGTATGAAAATGACTTTGTAAGCGGGAACCTACATGGCTATCGAGGTAATCACTAAACAGTTCGTTACACCCATAGACAAAACGATGCAATCTGCCCGTTAAATCGCGTTCTTCATTCAGTAAATCTGAAAACAACATTCGTCCATAATCAGGTTGATGGCCTAATATTTCAGCCATTACTTTTCTTGGTTCAAAGTTTTCCCTGTTCCATAACCTTCTGGACCGTGAATTATCCAGGCTAGCCAGATACATAGCCTTCATATCTATAGCATTAATGTCCCATTTTTGAACAAAAACCTGTTGAGATTCCCAAATATAGGATCTTTTGTATCGCTCTTCATTTTCTATATACTGGCGATAAATTTTCAGGAGTAAAATGATAGATTTTAACTGCATGTAAGAAATTTAAACTAGGGTGCCGGATCTGGCATTGATTTGTAAATAAGTTCAATGCTCTCCAATAAATCACTTGGAAGCTTTAAATTTATGCTATCGATATTTTCTTTCAGCTGAGAAATATTGGTAGCACCTACGATATTACTGGTTAGGAATGGCCGGGAATTGACAAATGAAAGCGCCATTAAACCTGGAGAAAGGTTAGCTTCCTTTGCCAGTTCAACATATTTTTTAATGGCTCCCTGGCTAAAATCGCTGTTGTAACGAACCAACCTTGGGCTACTCGCGTATTTTACTAATCGAGAGGAGCTATTTGCGGTGCCATCGAGATATTTACCGGAAAGGGTGCCGAAAGCCAGTGGTGAATAAGCAAGTAATCCTGCCTTCTCCCTTATAGAAATTTCTGCTAATCCTACTTCAAATAGTCGATTTACCAGATTATAGGGATTTTGGATACTTACACAGATGGGTAAATGATGCATCTCTGCCAGATGGATAAAACGCTGTAAACCCCAAGGAGTCTCGTTAGATACGCCAAAAAACCTAATTTTTCCCGACGAAATGAGAGATTGCATGGTTTCAAGAATGTCCAGCAGGTTATCCTCCCAGGGATCGGAACCATCATCAGAATAACCACGTACCCCGAACATATTCGTTTTTCTCTCTGGCCAATGGAGCTGAAATAGGTCAATATAATCCGTTTTCAATCTTTTGAGACTATTCTCCAGGGCTATTTTAATGCTATCTGCTGAAAAATTCAAATTTGGCCTGATATAATTGAAAGCACCAGGACCTATTATTTTTGATGCAATAACCAGTTTGTCTCTGTTTCCTCTCTCCTTCAACCAGGAACCCACCATTTCCTCTGTTCTGCCATAAGTATCTTTATTTGCAGGAATGGGATACATTTCCGCAGTATCAATAAAATTTATCCCTTCATTTACAGCGAAATCTAATTGCAAATGTGCCTCGGCTTCTGTATTCTGTTCTCCAAAAGTCATCGTACCAAGACAAATCTTGCTAACACGTTGTTCAGACCTACCTAATAAACTGTATTCCATGCAACTGAATTTAAAGGACAAATAAAAGTTATTTCTACCAAAATGTCGCTAAAAATGTTTAATAATTTATAAAGCAATTAACTTTACAAGTATAAAGTGATTTTTAGCGTAAATTGAGACAAAATTTATATTTTATGGGACTATTAGATAATTTGAAGAAGAAATTCTTTGGACAAAAAGCAAAAACGCCCCCACCTTTTGAAAGCAGACAGGAAAGTACTTTAGACTTCAAAAAATTTGAGCAAGAAGCCTTTCAAACGCTGGTGCCTGGTAATACTAGCCATTCCCAAAGTGACCCAAAGGGTATTACCGTAAAAGACATTTTACAAGAAAAAACGGAAAAATTAGGGGAACAAGTCATTGAAAAAGGACGGGAATGGAAGGAAAAAGCCATAGCATTAGGTGATATTCTCGGAGAAAGAGCAGAGGCATTAATGCAGAAAGCAGAGGCAGAAGCAGCGAAGGAAAAGAAATCTGAAAAAGAGAGTTTCTTTGAAAAAGCACATCGAAAAGGTAAGGAATACGATGAAAAAGTTAATGATTCTCAGCGTACTTTTCAGGATAGTCTCAGAGAGGCAAAAAAGAGTACTTTGACGGATGACTTTTTCACCAAAGCGGCCAAATATGCCAATAGTGAGTATGGCACAAAATCAACAAAACCAACCATTTTACCTGAAGATACAAATAAAAATCAAGCCTCTAAAAATGACCGAAATGATTCAGATGATCTCATTGAAGATGCTATCATAGAGAAATAAACCATTGTTAATGAATTATTAATCATCTTTGCAATTAAATTTTTAAAATTATACTTTGAAATTCACTGATTTTAATCTTCATCCTTCATTAATGGACGGGCTAAATGCCATGTCTTTTAAAGAACCTACACCTATTCAAACCCAAACTATTCCGCTCATTATGGACGGAAACGATGTTTTGGGTTGCGCACAAACTGGAACGGGTAAAACAGCTGCTTTTCTTCTACCCATTTTACATAGCTTAACGGTAAATCCATCAGAAAAAATAGCTACCCTTATCATTGTTCCAACCAGAGAATTAGCCGTTCAAATCGATCAACAACTGGAAGGATTTTCCTATTTTACTCCCATCAGTGCCATTGCTGTGTACGGAGGTAGAGACGGGCAATCACTCGACCTGGAAAAGAAAGCGTTGAAAGGAGGCGCTCCCATTGTTGTGGCTACACCAGGGCGACTTATCGCCCATATTGATATGGGATACGTAAATTTTGATAGCCTTAGGTATTTGGTCCTTGATGAAGCAGATAGAATGTTAGATATGGGTTTTGCCCCTGACATTATGAAAATAGTAAATATGCTGCCCAAAAACAGGCAAACCTTATTATTTTCCGCTACCATGCCCGCACCGATTCGAAAATTTTCCCAACAACTCCTAAATAATCCCAAAGAGGTAAGTATCTCCATTTCAAAGCCAGCTGAGAAAATTATTCAGTCTATGTACGGCGTCGAAGATGAGACAAAGCCTGCCTTAGCTGAACAAATTCTTTCCGGTTTCAAAGAAATGGAAAAAATTCTCATTTTTGCCGGGACTAAAATAAAAGTAAGACAAGTTTCTGATCGACTACTCAAAGCTGGCTTTGATGTCGCAGCCATCCATTCCGATTTAGAACAGGCTGAAAGAGAAGACAGATTGTCGGCCTTTAGAAACGGAAAATTAAAAATAGTGGTCGCCACAGACGTTCTTTCCAGAGGTATTGATATAAAAGGTATTGACCTGGTTATTAACTATGATGTCCCTGGCGATCCCGAAGATTATGTGCATAGAATCGGTAGAACGGGAAGAGCAGAGGCCGAAGGAATGGCTATTACTTTCGTAAATTATAAAGACAGACCCAAAATATATTCTATAGAAAAAATGATAGGAAGGGAAATTCCTGTTGCAAATAAAGGAGCTTCTTCAGCCAAGCAATCTTCTGAAAATAGGACGGACAGATCAGATCAACGCAAAAAATCTTATCCTCCAAAACATAAACAGCCATACGCAAAAAAGAAAAATTTAGAATAGTCTGTCTTTTCCCAAAAATAAGAGGTAATTAATCATCTATTTAAGCGGACTTAATTAAATTTGTGAAGAGGATAAAAAAATTGTCCTCTCAAATAAGCTCCTACGTATGAATTTACCCAAGATGCCCTTGGTAATTGATAAAATTATTTCTCCTTTAATAAAGCCTCTGCTTCCTTTTAAAGTGCGTTGGGAGAAATATGAAAATGAAAATCCCAAAAACGCTTCTATAATTAAGATGTGGGGAAAGCGCTTTTCATACCTGATTTTAGCTTATTTTTTACTTTGGCTTGTATTCCTAAGGCCCATACCTACCGTTACTATTATAAAAGATCTGGAATCCCGGAATGCAACGGAAATTTACTCCGATGATAATATTTTAATGGGAAGATATTTCATCCAGGCCAGAACGTCTATACCCGCTGATTCTATACCTGGATTTGTTTTTCACGCACTCGCAGCCATAGAAGACAAACGTTTTTTTTCACATCAAGGCGTTGATTTAAAGAGTTGGGGACGCGTTTTAGTAAGAACTGTCCTTGGAGGCGACGAATCAGGCGGCGGCGGAAGTACCCTAAGTCAGCAATTAGCAAAAAATTTATTCCCCAGAGAAAAGTTCCTGTTCCTTTCCCTCATAAGAAATAAATTAAAGGAAATTGTTATCGCTAACCGATTAGAAAGGGTTTACACTAAAATGGAACTAATAACGCTATATTTGAATACTGTACCATTCAGCGAAAATGTATATGGTATTGAGGTAGCCAGTAAAAGATTTTTCAGTAAATCTCCCATTGATTTAACTTTACAAGAGGCAGCCGCTTTGATGGGCACTTTGAAGGCAAATACTTTATATAACCCAAGAAAAGCAACGGAAAAGGTCAGAATACGGAGGAACTTAGTTTTGCAACAAATGGTTGAAAACAAACAAATAAAAGAGGAAATTATCAGGTTAAGTCCGGTACACAAAAAAAATATAGGAAATGTATCGAAAGCAAACCTTTCAGGACTTCTTCAATCCCCTCTTATCGTCCGCTACAATCCAATCATTAAAAATGAAGGCATTGCTCCTTATTTTCAGATACATGTTAAAAAAGAGCTGGACGCCATTTTAAGTAAACTTAAAAAAGATAATGGTCAACCATATAATATTGATATTGATGGATTAAAAGTATACACTACTTTAGATACCCGTTTACAAAGGCATGCTGAAGAAGCCATGTTAGAACATTTATCGTATTTGCAAAAAAATTACACGAGTCAATGGAAAAATCAACCCATTCAAGGAGAAGATGACGCTATTGAATTAATGAAAGCGCAATCTTTTAGGTATAAGCAGTTAAAAATAAAAGGATATTCTGAAAAAGCGATAACAAAGGATTTTGATACGCCTATTCCCATGGTTTTATTCAACTATGATGGCGAAGAAGATCAGGTATTGATGTCGCCGCAAGACTCACTTCGCTATTATTTCCGTATTTTACAAGTTGGCTTTGTTGCCTTAGACCCTTCCAACGGGAATATAAAATCGTGGATTGGAGGCGTTGATTTTACGCATTTTAAATACGACCATGTCCTGTCAAGGAGGCAGACAGGATCTGTTTTCAAACCCTTAGTTTATACTGCCGCCCTGCTAAATGGTAGGGATCCGTGCGAACAAATTCCCAATCAACTGCAGATGTATCATGAATATAAAAAACATGAATGGGATAAAAAGCAATATGGAAGAGTAGATCCCGAACCTCATATATTGCCAAATGGAAAAGACGAAGATGATTGGTTACCACAAAATGCTGATGGAAAATATGGAGGCTCCTATTCTATGGCAGGCGCCCTAACAAATAGTATAAATTCTATCACTGTGAAATTAATTTTTGAGGTTGGAGTGAAAACGGTCATTCAATTAGCGAAAAAATTAGGTATTACCAGTGAAATACCCAATGAACCCTCCATTGGTCTCGGTGCCGCTGAAATTTCATTATTAGAAATGGTTTCCGCTTTTTCCGTTTATCCAAATTCAGGAAAAAGACATACTCCACGAGGCATTAAAAAAATAGTTGACGGAAAGGGGAAAATCATATATCAGGCGCAAACAAGCCCAGGAAATAGGGTTATTCCATCTGATACGGCTTTAATAGTACTCAATATGCTACAATCTGTAGCAACTTTTGGGACTGCCAGTCGATTGAGATGGCAATACGGACTGGAGAATAAACCCATTGCAGGGAAAACAGGTACTTCTCAATTTCATGCCGACGGTTGGTTTATTGGCTTCAATCCGAAACTTATCGCAGGTGCCTGGGTTGGCGGAGACTCAAGACTCGTTAGATTCAGGAATTTTGAATGGGGTCAGGGAGCGGCCACAGCCCTACCCGTTTGGGGTAAGTTTATGAAACGAATTTACGCGGACTCTACTTTAACAGATTATAATCTGGGCCAATTTCCCCTTCTCGACCCTTCCATTGCATCCCAATTGGACTGTCCCTTACGCATAAAATCTGCGGAAGAAATATATGCTGATTCCCTGGCACAGGATAGCCTATTCCGGCTGGAACTTCTTAGATTCGATTCTTTAAATATTAATACTCCCACAAATGAAGAAATTATTAACAAACGTCCAAACAATGGACAACAACCAGATCTGGTTTATCGAAAAAAGTGAACCTGGACCTGACTTAAAATTATTTGAAGCTCGTTTCGATTTTATAAAAAATCCAAGAAACGGAATAACAGAAAAAAAGGTGATTCTTAGCGGGGGAAATGCCGTAAATGTTATTGCTTTGACTTCGGCAAATGAAATCGTTCTGGTTCGCCAATACCGATTTGGTACTTCTTCTTACACACTGGAATTACCCGGTGGTCTGGTTGATCAGGATGAAAGTCCTATCAAAGCCGCTGTAAGGGAGTTAGAAGAAGAAACTGGTTTCACTTCCAGTGAAAAGTTGGTTTGCCTGGGCAAAATAGGCCAAAATCCTGTGTTTATGGAGAGCTATGTTCACCATTTTCTTGCACTGGATGTGAAGCTGACAAAACAACAAATGTTGGACGCTGGTGAAAGTATTGATGTTATTTTAATGCCCTTAGAAGAATTAAAATTAAGGTGGCAAAAAGGTGAAATTGAACATCCACATTCTGTCAATGCGCTTTTGAGATATTTTAATTCTTCAAATTATGGGAAATAGATAATATTTATTTATTTTTCAGGCAGCATTTCATTTTATTAATGGCTCATATTGTTTATGCGCTACTTAAATATTGCCAGTCCTGTGGAAGACAATGAACTAATCCAAGGATGTTTGCGAGAAGACCGAAAGTATCAGGAAGCCGTTTTTCGACGTTTTGCCGGAAAATTGCTGGTAGTTTCTATGCGATATGCAAGACATCGAATGGAAGCCGAAGATATCCTTCAAGATGCCTTTATCAGGATTTTTGATCACATTGACCAATTCCAGGGTAAGGGTTCACTAGAGGGCTGGATGCGTCGTATTGTGGTAAATACGGCATTAAAAAATATAGATAAAAAAAGTTTTTCAAACGAAATTATTGGATTAGAAACGACGTCTGAAGACACTTCAGGTGCTTTGCCTTCTGTGTTTTCACAACTTCACGAAGAGGAACTTTTACAGCTCATTCAACAGTTACCCGATGGTTACCGCATTGTTTTCAATATGTACGCCATTGAAGGTTATAGTCACGCTGAAATTTCAGCACTTTTAGGTATTCAGGAAAGTACGTCTCGCTCTCAATTAGTTAAAGCAAGAAAGATGTTGCAATCCCAGATTTTAGAGATTCAAAAAGTAGCCGTATGAACCCAAAATCACCCTTAGATGAACTTTTTCGGAGAAAACTCTCCCATTATGAGGTTCCTCCCTCTGACGACTTGTGGGGTAATATTCAGTTGGCAAGGGCAAAAAAACCAACACCGCGCCTTCCTCT
>CAMDWC010000104.1 GCA_945878825.1 Haliscomenobacter hydrossis DSM 1100 | reverse complement strand
AAAAACAATATAAAATATAACAAATATAAATAAAACCAATGAAACAATAGGATCATACTATATCTTCCTCCTTCCAGTTCTTTTGTTTCAAGGGTTTTAAATCTAAGAAATCTTCCATTTTCTCCTTTCCTGAAGTCAAATGAGATGTTACTTTTACACACTCGTCTCCGACAGGAAAAAATACCCTAATTGCTTGTATAAAAATAGAGATACCCCACCCCATAATAGGATAAATAAACCAATTAACATTAGGCGATGTCACTTTATTAATGACGAAAAACAAAACACACCAGGTAAGGTATATTCTAAGGTGTTTATAAAAAACTATTTTAGTAATACTTTTGGCCATGTTAAAAATATTTATCAGAATAAATAAAAAGTATATTTTAGAATTAATTTAAAATTTATAAAAAACAAATAAAACCAATAAATATTTTGTCTTTTTTAATATTTTTAGTAGAACAATTTGAAAAAAGCATTATATTGATAAAGTTTTTGTGTTTATTTGTTTGGGTTAGAGGCCCTTGCTGACTTCAGCAAGGGTTTTTTAATACCTAGATATTTTATCCATGCGTAATAGTGGTTTAACACTAAGTAGCAGACCAGCCAGGGCAAGAAATGCTCCGGCTAGAAAAGGTGCACCCGGAAAATATATCGGAGCATTAGCTGAGGTAAAGAAACTGAACAGATTCGTCATTAATAATGGACCGATAATAGAAGTCAGACTAATGAGACTTGTGAGCGAGCCTTGTAAGGTACCTTGTTCATTTGGACCGACCTGATTAGAAATAATACCTTGAAGTGCTGGACCTGCAAGTCCTCCTAAAGCAAAAGGAATCATTATAGCATACATCATCCAACCTTGATTGGCTAATGAAAAAGCGAGTAAGCCAGTAGCATTAAAAATAAGGCCAATAAATACGGATTTCACCTGGCCCAACTTAGGAATAACTATTCTTGTTAAACCACCCTGAACCAAAGCGATGGTAACACCAACGAATCCAAGAGAATATCCAACCTCAGCGGAAGACCATTTAAATTTTTCGATGGTAAAATAAGTCCAAGTACCTTGAGTGGCATATCCAGCCAAATAAATTAACAGTAAAACGCTGGCTAATTTAAGTACCAAAGGGTGATCCTTTATATTGAGAAGCGCACCCAAAGGGTTGGCTTTTTTCCATTGAATATTGGATCTGTTTTCATGCTTCAATGATTCCGGAAGTATAAAATAGCCATAGATTACATTCAGCAGAGTTAAAAAAGCAGCAGCAAAGAAGGGCACTCTGGGACCAAACTGACCTAGTACGCCACCTAAAACAGGACCGATAATAAATCCTAAACCAAAAGCCGCGCCAATCATACCAAAATTTTGTGCTCTTTTTTCAGCTGGACTAATATCAGCAATATAAGCTGTAGCGGTGGTAAAACTTGCCCCAGTAATACCCGCTAAAATTCTGCCAATAAAAAGCCATCCTAAAGTGGGAGCAAATCCCTGTAATAGATAATCGAGACCAAAACCAGTCAGTGCGGCAAGTAAAACGGGTCTTCTACCAAATTTATCACTTAACATACCCATAACAGGAGCAAATAGAAACTGCATTATTGCGTAGGAAAACATTAAAAGGCCGCCATATTTAGAAGCCGCGCTTAATCCTTCTCCTGTAAGTTCCATGATTAAAGCGGGAAAAACGGGAATAATTATACCCAGGCCGATGACATCAAGTAGGATGGTAATAAAAATAAAAATAAGAGCACCTGACTTAAATTCGCGTTGCATAATAGAAATTTTGCCGCAAGGTAATTATAGTTCTCTACTTAAAAAAGAAACCCGGAACTAAGACTATGAATAGTTCCGGGTTAATAAATTTATCAATAAAACATTAATCTTCTAAACCCAAACCATAGTAATACTTTCTTGGGCTATCAGGATATCGCCCTTCTATAAGAAGACCACCATCTTTATTTTCAATGGCTTTGTAGAGTTCAGCCACACTTTTGACATCTTGTCTATCTATACGAGTAATAATAAATCCCTCTTCGATATCAGTATATTTTCTAAGAAGTCCTGCACTTAATTGTTCCACCTTTACACCTTCTACTTTTAGTTTATCCCTTTCAGCTTTTGACAAATCAGAGAATGTTGCCCCTAATTTATCCAAGATAGCTGAAGGTTCTTCTTTTGACACAAGGCCAGTATTTCCGGATGAATTTCTTAACGTCACGATTAATTTTTTATCGGAACCATCTCTAAGTACGGTAACGACCATTTGATCACCAGGACGTTTTCGACCTACCATTTCCAATAATTTTGAGGAGGTAGAAATACTTACGCCATCTAATTCTTTAATAATATCGCCTTGTTTTAGACCAGATTTTGCGGCGGCACCATCAGGAAGAACGCTATCGATATAAACACCTTCATTGACTGGCAATTTCATTTCTTGAGCATATCTGCCGTCTATACCTCTAATAATAGCGCCTAAATAACCCCTTTGAACTGCACCGTGCTCCCTTAAATCGGTTACTATTTTAGCGACAATATTACTGGGAACAGCAAATGAATAACCAGCGAATACACCGGTAGGAGATGCAATCGCTGTATTAATCCCAATGAGATCACCCTGAGTGTTTACTAAAGCACCTCCTGAATTACCTGGATTTACCACAGCATCGGTTTGAATAAAAGATTCAATGGGAGCTTTACCCTCTAAAATATTAATACTTCTACCAATAGCACTAATGATACCAGCGGTAACGGTGGATTCCAGGTTGAATGGATTACCAACTGCGACGACCCATTCACCTACTTTAAGATCATCGGAATTAGCAAATGACAAAGTAGGTAAATTTTCAGCTTCGATTTTTATCAATGCCACATCAGTATTAGGGTCTAAACCTATGACCTTTGCTATTAAAAGTCTCTTATCATGCAGCGTGATTTCGATTTTTTCCGCATCGGCTACAACGTGATTGTTAGTTACAATATATCCATCGGCACTAATAATAACACCTGATCCCGTTCCTTCTTGTTTAGGTTGTTGTCTCGGTTCAGGATTACCAAAAAATCGACGGAAAGTTTCAGGAATCTCTTCCATATCAAACATACCACCAGCATTACTTTTTGTTTTACCAATGGATCGTATGTGAACGACAGCCGGTAAAACCTTTTCGGCAGCCATGGTAAACCCTTCAGAAGGAATTCCAGATATAGCTCCCTTTTGATTGGTAAGATAGGCAGGCGTTGAAGGATTTGCATAATTAAAAGGTTCTCCTTTTCTAAAAAGAGCAGAAGCAGTTATTGTTATAGCAGCACCCAAAACTGAAGCAAGGATTAATTGAAAAAATTTATTTTGCATATTAATTACGGTTTTATTAAAAGAAATACATTTAACACTTTTTGGTTGGATAGGAACACAAAAAAAACATATTGTTAACAAATTTTAACATATTTACATTATCATTAAAAAACAAATTTTTTAGATACGAAGTCTTATATTTGCGTTTCGAACAAAACTTGTATTTAAATAACATAAGAAAAAGATAATTATTATGGCCGAAATTATCCGAATGCCACGAATGAGTGATACCATGGAAGAAGGTAATATCATAGGTTGGTTAAAAAAGGTAGGCGATAAAGTTGAGCCGGGTGAAACGTTAGCGGAGGTTGAAACTGACAAAGCTACCATGGAACTCGATGCATTTGTTGAAGGAACGCTTTTATATATTGCTGTTCCTGAGGGCACGGTTGCTATTGACGGCATCATTGCCGTTATAGGACAACCGGGAGAAGACTGGCAGGCAGCTATTAACGGTACTGGAGTTGCAGAGGGTTCAACAAGTTTACCAACGGTCATTATTGCTGCTGAACCAATCAAACAAGATAGTATACTTGCCCCAATAGTAATCGATTCAAGTGATGGCCAAAGAATAAAAGCCTCACCTTTAGCAAAAAGTATGGCAAAGGAATCTGGTATAAATCTTGGACAAATTCAAGGCTCCGGAGAAGGAGGAAGAATAGTAAGAAAAGATGTCATTGGTGTTAAACCTGGTGAAACCATAGTACCAACAGTAACAAAAACCGTAGCCGCACCAACTCAGGTGGCATCTTTACAAACCAACAATACTGAATCATCTTATGTAGATAAGACGGTTAGCCAAATGCGAAAAACCATCGCCAGAAGATTAAGTGAAAGTAAGTTTACCGCGCCTCATTTTTACCTTTCTGTTGAAATTGATATGGAGAGAGCCATGGTGGTAAGAGAGCAATTAAACCAAAATAGTGAGGTAAGAATATCCTATAACGACTTAGTTATTCGATCTGTTGCGTCCGCTTTAAAAAAGCATGACGTTATTAATGCTTCCTGGTTAGGAGACAAGATTCGGTATAACCACGATGTTCATATTGGTGTGGCTGTTGCCGTTGAAGATGGTTTGTTAGTTCCTGTGATAAGACATGCTGACAGAAAAACCCTTTCTCAAATAAATGGAGAAGTTAAAATGCTTGCTGGTAAAGCAAAAGATAAAAAACTTCAACCTGACGAAATGCAAGGAAATACCTTTACTATTTCTAATTTGGGGATGTTTGGGATAGAAGAATTTACTGCAATTATTAATCCACCAGATGCCTGTATTTTAGCTGTAGGTGGTATTATTCAAAAACCAGTGGTTAAGAATGGTCAAATAGTTGTCGGAAATACAATGAAAGTAACCTTGAGTTGTGATCATAGAGTCGTTGATGGCGCTTCAGGAGCTCAATTTTTACAGACCTTAAAATCAATACTTGAAGAACCGGTATTACTATTAAAATAAAATAACCATGAAAAAAACCCTTGTTATTGGGGCTTCTTCTAAACCTGGACGTATATCCAGAGAGGCTATATTAAAATTAAGAGCAGCTGGGCATGAAGTTATAGCTATCGGTTTGCAAGAAGATAAAGTTGGAGATGTTTCCATTCAGACAGGTCATCCATTAAATACGAATGACCTGGATACCATTACCCTATATTTGAATCAGGACCGACAGACTGACTATTACGATTACTTAATGGCCTTGAAACCAAAAAGAATTTTGTTCAATCCTGGAACAGAAAATCCAGTATTGGAAAAGTTAGCTCATCAAAATAATATAGAAACGGAGCAAGCTTGTACTCTTGTTCTACTTTCTTTAGGTGCTTATTGAACCTTAGGCATCTGGCAAGCTTCATCAGCTTTTTTGCCACAAAGTGTGCAATCTCCTAATTGGTCTTTTAACATAGGATTATTAGAGGAACAGGTTCCTCTAAATGGTTCTCCCGTAAACCAATGTCTAAGATTCAACAAAAGAATAGAGACAAACATTAAACTAAATATGATGCCCAATATAGTTAAAAATTCCATTTTTACATTTTTTAAGAATATTGCAAATATAAGGTTCTTTTTCTTTTAAATACACTACCATGGCAAATGATTTAAATCAAAAAATAGAGGCATTCAGTCGTCTCTTAATAATAATGGATGAATTACGGGAGAAATGTCCTTGGGATAAAAAACAAACCTTTGACAGTTTGCGTATGCTCACGCTGGAAGAAACTTATGAGCTGTCGGACGCTATCCTAAAGAACAATCTTCCTGACATTCAGGAAGAAATTGGCGATGTTTTTTTGCATTTAGTATTTTACAGTAAAATAGCTGAAGAATCCAATGCCTTTGATGTAGCGGACTGTCTTCATAGTATTTGTGAAAAACTGATAAGAAGGCATCCACATATTTATGGTGATATAAAAGTTAATTCAGCGGAAGAGGTAAAGAAAAATTGGGAACAGATTAAATTGACGGAAGGTAAAAAATCAATTCTTTCGGGCGTGCCCTCTTCACTACCCTCTCTGGTTAAAGCTTATAGAATACAAGAAAAAACGAGCCAGGTAGGTTTTGACTGGGAGAATAAAGAACAAGTCTGGGAAAAAGTTGTTGAAGAAATGGAAGAGTTTAAAGAGGAATTGGTGAAAAACGAATCAATGGAAAGAAAAGAAGAAGAATTTGGAGATTTACTCTTTTCATTAGTAAATTATGCTCGTTTTGAAGGCATTAATCCTGAAAATGCGCTGGAAAAAGTAAACTTGAAGTTCACAAAAAGATTTGAGTATATAGAAAGTAAGGCGGGAGAACGGCTCAGCAGCCTGTCTCTCGACGAAATGAATATTCTATGGGCGGAAGCTAAAATACAATAAAATTGGCATAGAATATAGTAATTATTAATACCTTTAATGCTCATACAACCTGCCTTTTATGAAAAAAATTGAACTTCGAATCGTCGCACTTTCGCATAGTGTATCTCAATCAAATAACTATGCAGTGGTATTAGGTGAGATGGTTGGATTAAGACGAATTCCCATTGTTATTGGGAGTTTTGAGGCACAAGCTATTGCTGTTGCCATGGAAAAAATGACCCCTAACAGGCCTCTTACTCACGATTTATTTAAGCAAACCCTGGAGGCATTCAAAGTTGAAATAAAGGAAATTATCATTAATAATTTATTAGACGGTATTTTCTATGCCAGGCTTATTTGTGAAAGGGAAGGTGAAATTATAGAACTTGATTCAAGAACTTCCGATGCGATTGCCCTTGCAGTAAGATTTCAATGCCCTATTTTTACTTACGAATTTATCATGGACACTGCAGGTGTTGAACTTGACGAAAGTACACAAACCGAAATTGAGGAAGAGAGCGATGATGAAATGGATGAAAAACCTGGTAAGGACAAACAAAGTTCTTTAAGCACCTATTCTATAGAGTCCCTTCAAAATATGCTCTTACAAGTTTTAGAAGAAGAAAATTACGAAAAAGCGGCTTCCATTCGCGACGAAATAGATAAGAGAAAAAGGGACTTGGATTAAAGCCCGAGTAATGAATCAATTTAATCAGCGCTTATACTTTCCAGGATCCCTTTAACTTGATAAATCATTTCATCAGATACATCCAGGTGGGTAACAAATCTTATTGTTTTAGGTCCAAAAGCAGAAGCTCTGACCCCATTTTCAGCTAATTTTTCTAGGAATACATTGGCAGTCCAGGCTTCCTGTAAGTCAAATATGATAATATTTGTTTTTACAGGCTTTACTGACTTTACATAATCCAGTTTTTCTAAACAGTCTGCAATTTCTTTAGCATTAATATGATCTGTTTTTAAACGATTTACGTGATTATCCAAAGCATAAACACCTGCCGCAGCCAGAAATCCTGCCTGTCGCATTCCTCCACCCATCACCTTTCTTATTCTTCTTGACTCATTAATAAACTGTTTGTTCCCTATAAGTAAAGATCCTACAGGGGCACCTAATCCTTTTGACAAACAGATAGAGATACTATCAAAAACATCTCCATAATTTTTTGTTGATTCCCCTGTTTCAACTAAGGCATGAAACAATCTGGCACCATCGAGATGTAATTTCAGCCCAGAAATATTGCAAACATTTTTTATGGGAATGATCTCATCTAAAGTGTAGTAATTCCCCCCCCCTTTATTGGTTGTATTTTCTAAAACTACTAACGTTGATTTTGGCAGCCAATCTGCGGGACTTTTAATAGCCTCTTGAACCTGATTGGCTGTAATTTTACCATAATTTCCTTGGATTAGATTTACGCCAATTCCCGAGTGAAAAGCATAACCTGCTACTTCATATTGAAATACATGGGAAGTTGCATCGCAGATCATTTCATCAAGAGGTCGGGTATGTAACTTAATAGCTATTTGATTGGTCATGGTACCAGATGGGCAAAACAGGGCTGCATCCATGCCAAACATAGCTGCTGCTTTTTCTTCTAAAAAATTAACGGTAGGATCACCTCTAAAAACATCATCTCCAACTTTGGCATTCCACATCATTTCCAACATTCCCGGTGTAGGCTTGGTAACAGTATCGGATATAAGATTAATTTCCATTGTATTAATTTTGCGGTAAAATTAGAATAATTCATGAAACGAACTTAGCTGAATTTTTAAAAAACATAATATCGTTCAATTTTATTATTAAATTTTGCCGTTAAAATGCTATGTATTAAAATCAATATATTACATTTACTAGAGAATAAATTACTCAATAATTAAAGGAATATATGTTATCCATGCAGAACTCTCTTGTTAAACAGACAAAATCAAAGGAGACTCAGGCTTTCCAGCGTTTGAATAAACAAGCGAATACTTTTCATGAAGGTATGGATTCATCGATGTATAAAAGCATACAATTAAAATACAAGGGACTAGCTTTTCAGCCAAATCCTAAATTGCTTGCTATTCAAAGAATGGCAGAAGATTTTGATCAAAAGAAAAACATTCAGCTTAAAAAAAATAATCCCGGATTACCTGATAATCTAAAGAGCGGCATTGAAAGTCTCTCAGGTTATTCTATGGATGATGTAAAAGTTCATTATAATTCTGATAAACCAGCTCAATTAAATGCGCATGCTTATGCACAGGGAACCGATATTCACCTAGCTTCAGGCCAGGAAAAACATTTGCCACATGAGGCATGGCATGTAGTGCAGCAGAAACAAGGGAGAGTTCAGCCAACAATGATGATGAAGGCAAAAGTGCCCATTAATGACGACCAGGGTTTAGAGAAGGAAGCAGATGTAATGGGCGCGAGGGCTTTACAAATGAAGCCTTTTTCTCTTTCAGATTATAGGTCCGGAAATTCAATCCAGAAAAAAGGGGTAGTTCAAAAAGTTGATGACAACTTAAGTGATGAATTTGAGGACCAGTTAGCCATCGAAACCCCAGGCAGAGACGCAATAGGTTCCCTTGATGAATTAGATAAAGACTTAGATTTCAAATCATCCGATGGTATTGAGGACGTTAAAGCAACTAAAATTCCGTTGCCAAAACATAAGGGTATATCCAAGGCATTTCATACAACCACCAATAAATTTGCCGCTAATAGTATTCTTCAAAGAATTGATCCGAGGTTTCATAATCCCGCTTCAAGATTTGGTGGAGGATTTTATGTTGCTAGTGATCTTCAAACATGTTATGCAGAATTAAAAGCACATGAACTAGACCAATTTAAAGATGATTATGAATTAAAACCAGGAGAATCCCCTCAATGGTTATCTGCAGTACATACCATGGAATATGATGTTAGCGGTGGAGATCTTGTAGATTGCACAAGTGGAAAATTAGCTGAAATGGTAAAGACCCAACCATTAGCCATAGAAAAAAAGGTGAGGGAGGACAAAAGAGATGGGATCGTTTTTCCTTCAACTAAAGGAAGCGGCATGAACATCGTACTTTTCCAGAACTACGGCATTCTTAAATCTATCTCAGATGAGCCCACCTCTGCAAAAGAAGGTTTTGGTGAATTTAAAAAGGAAAAATTTTCCGAAAAAATGGATAAAATGGCAAAAGATGGTGGTTTGTCAAAAATAAAGAGCGCTACAGATACAGGAGAAACTGATACAATTTAAAACCACAAAAACCTCATCAAGACAAAATAGTCAGTTCCCATTTAATTATAATTTCAAAATATTTGAAATTATTTAAATAATAATTTCGCCTTTAAACACCTTTACGGCGGGACCAGTTAACCAAACATCTGAGAAAGTGGGTAATTCGTTATCATGATTGGGTCTGAAACTAATATGTAGTAATCCTCCCTTAGCTTTAATACTTACTTCAAACAAATCAACTTGCCAACCTTTACTTATATAATAAGCCATAGCGGCAGCGGTGACACCTGTACCACAAGCCAAAGTTTCCGCCTCTACGCCTCGTTCAAAGGTGGCAATTTCCAAACCTGTAGGTGCATCGACCAAAAAATTTACATTAGTTCCACCCTTTCCAAACATCGGATCTAACCGTATTTTTTTACCCTTATTATGTACATCAAAGCCGTTTAAGTCGTCAACAAATTCAACCCAGTGAGGACTTCCTGTATGAATAAAATAAGCATTTGGCATAACTTCTACCCTATCTACATTTTTCAATGAGATAGCATATTCATTATTGTCTAACACTTTAAACTTATGAAGACCATCGGTGGCACTAAAAGAACCCTCTGAAGGTATAATTCCCAAATCATTGGCAAAAGCAACAATACATCTACCCCCATTACCGCACATAGAACCTTCATTTCCATCGGCATTAAAATAGCGCATTTTAAAATCAGCAACCTCATCATTTTCCAATAATATAAAGCCATCAGCCCCTATTCCAAAATGTCTGTGGCATAATTGAGCTATTAAATCAGGCGTGTTAAAATCAAACAGAGCTGGTATTCTGTTATCAATCATCACAAAATCATTGCCTGCCCCATGATATTTGTAAAAGGAAAGTGTATTATTCATAATTTAATGTGTCTGTTTTTTCAGGTAAAATCATAGGATTAACCTCCATTTTTTGCTCTTCAAAACCTACGGGGACGCCTCTTTTGTAATGTAGCCAAACCAACCAAAGACTTAAAAAAAGAATAAGGCCCAAACCGAAAAGGGAAAATTTCCAACCCCAAATATTACCCTCCGGGACAACAAATTGTCGTAAAAAGTCATCCTTTTCCTTTTGAATATCTTCTTTACTTTTTTGCATTCATATATATTTATTATGTAAATATAGTGAAATAGTACATTTCAAAGGAAATTCGTTTTATAAGGTACGATACATTTCAATAAAATGAAGAGGAACTTTAGGTTTGCCAAATGCTAAGGGTACCTCGAAAGGCATTATCTTATCTGATGTAATAAATCCTAATTTTTCATACCACAAAATAAGTTCTTGCCGAAGATGGACAACCTGAATCTGAATTTTTTCCAAACCCAGTGATTGACCATATTGAATAGC
>CAMDWC010000103.1 GCA_945878825.1 Haliscomenobacter hydrossis DSM 1100 | reverse complement strand
TAAATGGAAAATCTTCAATCCATAAAGCAACGTTATGGCATAATTGGTCATTCTCCTCTACTCGACAGGGCATTAAATACAGCGGTAAGAGTAGCATCGACTGATTTAAGCACCCTGATAACTGGTGAAAGTGGCGTTGGAAAGGAAGTATTTTCAAAAATAATTCATGGTCTAAGCGCAAGAAAACACCAAAAATTTATAGCAATAAATTGTGGAGCTATTCCAGAGGGAACCATAAATTCGGAATTATTCGGACATGAGAAAGGTGCTTTTACAGGCGCTGTTGGCGATAGAAAGGGGTATTTTGAAACTTATGATGGTGGTACTATTTTTTTAGATGAAATTGGCGAGTTGCCTCTTGACACACAAGCTTATCTGTTAAGAGTACTTGAAAGTGGTGAGTTTATAAGAGTGGGCTCAAGTAATGTACTCAAAACTAACGTTCGCATCATTGCTGCAACGAATGTAAATTTAGCTGAAAACATAAAAAGGAGTAAATTTAGGGAAGACCTCTTTTACAGATTAAACTCGGTGACTATTCAGGTGCCTGCCCTAAGGGAAAGACCAGAAGATATTTACATGTTATTCAGAAGGTTTACCGTGGATTTCAGCGAAAAATATAGAACACCTCCTATACAATTAGACGAAAACGCCATTCATCTTCTTCAGCAGTATGCCTGGCCTGGAAATATCAGAGAGCTCAAAAATGTGGCGGAAAAAGTCTCTGTAATGACAGAGGAAAGAATGATTGGTTATGAAAAGTTAATAGACATTGTGCCAACGTTGGGTGAAAGGAATCTGCCCGTAGCATCAAAAGATAAGGGAAATTTTGATGGTTCTGGTTTTCAGGAACGTGAAATTCTGTACAAAGTACTTTTTGATATGAAAAAGGATTTAACAGATTTAAAAGGCCTCATTTTCGAAATCATAAGAAACAACGATTTACAAGTAAAAGATATAAATCAGCTAAAAACCTTAGAAGACTTAAATCATTTGAGCAATGTTTCTAATCCAAACGAATCATTTCACGAAAAACCTTTCGTTACACCCCTACCCTCTAAAATGGGAAATGAGTACTCTTTAGACGAAACTTTTCAGGATATGAGCACTACAAAACCATTTATTCTACAGCCCAATATGACCAATAGACCTTCTAATTTTGGTAATGCAGAGGTTATGGATGAAAGCCTTAGAATGGATGATCAGGAGAAAATTCTAATACTTAAAGCCCTTAAAAAATTTAAAGGAAGAAGAAAAGAAGCTGCGTTAGAATTAGGAATATCTGAAAGAACCCTTTATCGTAAGATAAAACAATATGATCTGGAATGAATCTAAAACTTGTGGGTATTCTTGCCCTATCAATGCTTATCAGTGTCTCCATATTTCAAAGTTGCACCATTTCCTTGTCAGGTGCCACTTTAGACCCTGAATTAAAAACTTTTTACATTCCGAACTTTACAAACAATGCAGAAAATGCCTTACCCTCTCTTTCCCAGAGACTTACAGAAGATCTGAAAGATAAAGTAAGAGCAGAATCCCGATTAGTTCTTAGCGAAGAAGAACCGGATATAGAATTTAGAGGCACCTTAGTAGATTATCGTATCACGGCTGAGGCACCCCGTACCGGAGAAAGTACCGCCATTAACAGATTAACCATAACGCTGGCCATTTCATACTTTAACAACAGGAAGAACACTGAAATATGGCAAAAGAATTTCTCTTTTTTTTACGATTTCAGTAGTGCCATCGATTTTTCATCAGTGCAGGAAACTGCAAATAAAGCGATTAGCAAACAAATTATGGAAGATATTTTCAATGCTGCATTCTCAAATTGGTAATGAAAAATGAACCTTCTAATCTAGCTCAATTCAAATATTACATTGAAAATCTCGTAGGCGAAATTTTTGCCGATTACGAGTCTTTATGGCATTGGTCCATAAATAATACAGAAATTTTCTGGGAAAGTCTCCTAACTTATTTCGATATAATCATTCACCACCCATCAAAAAAGGTATTAACGGGTGAGCAACTATACGAAAAAAGTTGGTTTTCGGGTATGACCTTAAATTATGCCGAACATGTTTTTAGACATTTCCGTGAAGACCAGCCTGCCCTATATTACCAATCTGAAAGAGAACCATTAAGAGCTATTTCCTGGATGGAAATGAAACAGCAAACAGCAGCAATACAAACTTTTTTTAAACTAAATGGCTGCGAACAAGGTGATAGAATAGCTGCCATTTTACCACACCAGCCAGAAGCTTCTTATAGTTTTTTTGCTGCCAATGGCATCGGCGCTATCTGGAGCAGTTGTTCTCCTGAATTCGGAAAATTAGCTATTGAAGAAAGATTCAGCGCTATTGAACCCAGCTTTTTAATCGCGGTGTCACACTATCAATACGGAGGGAAAATATTTGACAAAACGGAGCAAGTAAGAGAAATTCGAGCGCAGATACCAACTATTAAATCAATAATATGGATTTCGGAAAGTAACTTTCCCCTTGAACCCGGGGAAGTACGTTGGAATGATATCATGGATCTTTATAAAAAGGAGGAACTTACCTTCGAACCATTATCCTTTAATCATCCCATATATATATTGTTCTCCTCTGGAACAACGGGAAAACCCAAAGCCATTATCCATAGGCAAGGTGGTATTTTGTTAGAACATTTAAAATATTTAGCCCTCCATAATGAAGTAAAAAAAGGAGACAAATACTTTTGGTACACGAGTACTGGCTGGATGATGTGGAATTTTTTACAATCTGCCTTTATTGTTGGTGCCATACCTGTTATGTATAATGGTAATCCTACCTATCCCGATGAACATATTCTCTGGAAGCTGGCTGAAAAGACAGGTACGAATCATTTTGGGACCAGCCCCTCTTATTTGACGGCTATTTCTCAGAAAAACCTGCAACCAGGTTATTTATATAATTTATCGGCATTAAGAACCATAAGTGCTACCGGATCTCCTCTTTCCGTTGAACATTTTGATTATATAGAAAAATCTTTTCTTCATGAAATACCCTTGATATCAATGAGTGGCGGAACAGACGTATGTACTGCATTTGTCGGAGGTTGTTCATTAAAACCAATCATAAAGGGACAAATTCAAGCAAGATGTCTAGGCGCGGCTGTTTTTTCATACAATGAAACCGGAGAAAAACAAATAGATATTGAAGGAGAATTGGTGATTACAAAGGCAATGCCTTCCATGCCCCTTGGCTTTTGGGCTGACGATGACCAATCAAAAATTAAGCGCAGTTATTACGAAAAGTTTAGTGAGCTTTGGTGTCATGGAGATTGGGTAACCATTACACAGCAAGGAGGAGTCATCATTTCCGGCCGATCAGACGCTACTTTAAATAAATTTGGCATTAGGATTGGAACGGCTGAAATATATCGGTCACTTAAAAAAATTCCTATTATAACGGACGGGTTAATTATCCATATCAAAACCGGTTTAACGGAATCAAAATTAGTCCTATTTATTTGTTTAAGTGCAGAAATAACTTTGGACGAACTATTGAAGAGACAAATCCATCAAACCTTAAAAGAAGATTATTCACCAAGACATTGCCCTGACGAAATATATGTCTTGAAAGAAATTCCCTATACTTTGAGCGGAAAAAAAATAGAACTACCCGTTAAAAAACTATTTGAGGGTGAGCTTCATGAAAATTTATTGAGCCGAGAATCCTTAAGAAACCCATCATCCTGGGATGAACTTATTGGATTATATATGGAATGGAAAAGAAAAAGGGAAATTAATAAATAATTTCCCTTTGGGGTGAAAGACCGGATTCGAACCGGCGGCCTCCAGAGCCACAAACTGGCGCTCTAACCGACTGAGCTACAATCACCATTTAGGTTATCTTTCGATAGCGTCGCAAATATATTTATTTTTTTTGATTTTTTTTCAAATTTGGCAAAGAGAAGAACTTTTTATTTTTCTTTTCCCAGGAGAATTTGTCTCTTTTTTGAAAAACATAGCGAATAGACATGGCAGATTGCATTCTAAAGGAAAGCGCAGAAGGAATAAACACGGGTAAATAATCCCAGGTAAAATTCAATCGGGCAAAGGTAAACTCCAGACCTGCGGCACCTACGACGCCAAAACCGTCTTCCCTTTGGGCAGTTTCATTATTCTGCAGAGGTAAATGTAGTCCACCTCCAAAAAATAAATTCAATCTTCTGGATAGAATGGCTTTATGATCGACGGCAAGAAGGGTTAGAGCCGTTTCATTTTGCTTTCTATTGGTCTGTAAAATAGCTTCAGCCGTAAAGGATTCATACAACCTTTGTTTTACAGAAAGCCCCCACTCAGTCCCTAATCTCATACCTGCGGTAGTATTATAAGATTGAGCAAAAGCAATATTTGCCGACAGGCACAAAACAATAATAACAACCATTTGATTCTTCATAAATTAATAACGACAAAATGGTAAACATTTGGTGTGCAAGAATCAATTTTTTCTTGGATCATTTCCGCTCATAAAATTAAATGGAGGTAATCTGTCACCAACCAGCGATTTATATTTAAAATCTGCCCCGGTTCTTTTTAATTTTTCCTCTTTGGCTTTTTGAAGCATCATAGGATTTGTAAAAAGTTCCATAGCAGAAATAGCCATTGTTTTTGCTGCCACGAGCATACCACTCACCCCAATGGACGAACCGCCAGAAGCTACTGCCTGCCAACTATGAGCGACGGTACCGGGCACCCAAGTTGCTGCGGCTATAGAGGCAGTGGGCGTTACCCAACTAACATCGCCCACATCGGAAGAAGCGGGTCCTCCTCTTTCTTCCACTCTAAATTTCTCTATTTTTAAAGCATCTTCAGGTTTATAATCGGCTGGAGGAAAAGAACTTATCAATTCTTCTGCGAAGGCTCTTTCCTGAGGGGAATAAGCAACCCCACCAATTTTAGATAACTTATTAAACATCAGATTTGACAAAGTTTCATTTATCAAAATATTATAATATCCGGAAACAATTTCCTCTGACACTTCTGTTTCGGTGCCTAATGCAGCGCCTTTGGCACATTTTTTCACCCTTTCAAACAGTCGAAGCACCTCTTTTACTTCAGGATGGCGCACAATGTAATAAACCTCAGCTTTTGCAGGAACCACATTGGGAGCCATAGAACCGTTAGTTATGGCGTAATGAATTCTCGCGTCGGGTTCCACATGTTCCCTCATCATATTTACCATATCGTTCATAGCCTCCACCCCATCAAGTGCACTTCTACCTCTCCATGGCGCCATAGCAGCGTGAGCGGAAATACCTTTAAAAGTGAATTTTGCGGAAACGATAGCTAACGAAGATTCTGCACTCGCATCATTACTGCTGGCAGGATGCCATGTGAGTACGGCGTCAACATCGTCTAACAAACCACCTCTTGCCATAAAAACCTTACCTCCACCGCCTTCTTCGGCAGGGGTTCCATACACTCTGATGGTACCTTTAATCTTCTCCAACATCATCCAATCTTTCAAAGCGATGGCTGCCGCAGCCGAACCAGTTCCAAAAAGGTGGTGTCCACAAGCATGACCAGGTGCCCTTTCCTCTAAAGGCTCCATATTTGCAGAAACTTTTTGAGATAATCCAGGCAAAGCGTCATACTCAGCGAGAAAACCAATGACAGGTTTTCCTTCACCGAATTCTGCAATAAAAGCGGTGGGCATACCCTCTTGACCCGATACTACGTTAAAACCATTTTCTTTTAGTAAATTTTGGAGTAACAAAGTACTTTTATCTTCTTGAAAGCCCAATTCAGCTAACTCCCAGATAGCTAAAGAGGTCTTTTCATATTGCGTTTTATTTTTATCTATATGCTGTACCACTAGTTTTTCGGTAGCAGATAGTCCCGTATTCTGTGCATTTAAATTAATGCCAGCGAATACAAGAAATAATAAGGTAGTCTTGATATTCATGTTAATCAAAAAGTTTATCATATTGATTCGTTTGAGATAATATTTCAGGTTTTAATAATTGGTCATTTTGTTTTCCCAGAATAAGTGTACCCGCTTCTTTTTCCCACTCCTCCAATAACTTGAGACCAGATTCTTCAAAAACGCCATTTTGCAAATCTATGGCATTCATAAAATTATTGGATGCGTGCATAAAGCGCTCTAATTCACCCATTTTGTTGCCCACATCCTCAGCAACAGCCTCCATCGCAGTATCGAATAAAGCTCTTTTGTCCGGATTACCTTTGATAATACTTCTGGCCGACTGCATGGCATTATGTGTAGCGTGAACAGCCTTTTGTTCTTGTTCTTTAATTAAAATCTGATCGTTAATGTCTTCATATAGAATAGTAGAATTGTCAAACATTCTGGTTAATATTTGATAAAGAACCAACATTTTCTGATAAAGAGCCTCTAAACGCAAGTTTGACTCTTGCAAGCGACCCGCTTTCCTGGACTTAACTATTAAGTCGGTTTGTTGATCATTCAATCTGGCTATTTGCGCTTCTGCTAAATTTTGCTTTACGAGTAATTCATTATTGTGAATAAGCTCTTTCATTTTGTGCATTTGCCCTCTCAACTTTGCAGATTGTTTCTTTAAATTGTCAAGATTAGCACTTAGTTCAGCCAGATATTTATTTAAAACACTTATAGGATCAATTTTAACAAAAAAACTGGTAATCCAGCGCATGGTATTTTTATAGATGAACCATAGTGACTTTCTTGTGGAAGGGTCTATAAGAGCATAAGCGGTAATCATCGTCAATAAAACCAGCAATGTTAAGGGTATTGGCTGAGTAAGAAAACCAATGAGAGCAGGTAAGAAAACGATAGTTAAAAAAAGTAATCCAGCTAAAACACCAATAAGAAATATTAATCCAGTAACTCCCTCAGGTTTCCGCCAAAAGGACTGTGATGCAGAAAGAACAGAAATATCTTGATTAATATCCATATCGGTCGTTAAATAAAGGTAAATCATGCAATTTAGTTAAAAAGAAAGAAAACATCAAGTACTGAATAAAGGTATATTACGCTTTAAAAGTTAATTTTGTTTTTTAAATAAATATCTAAAATGATCCAGCAAGTTCAAGTATCGAATGAAATAGGCGAGTTAAAAAAAGTTATTATACATCGTCCCGACGAAGGAATAAGTAGAATATCACCTAAACGTTCGGCTGAACTACTATTTGATGATATTGTTCATTTGCCATTAATGCAAAAAGAACACGACATTTTCAGGAAGGTTTTACATGCGTTTGTTGGTCAGGAAAATGTTTTAGAAGTTGAAGATTTACTATTAACTTCACTATCTGCCAATGAAATTGAAAAAAATAAATTGATCGAATGGGTGGTACAACACGAAGAACTGCCTACTTCTATGTTGCATCTTTTAAAGAATATGCCAAATGACACCTTAAAAAAAGTGCTCATAACAGGCTATGTCGATGAGGAGGACTATATTTTATTTGACCCTGTTCCAAATTTTATTTTTACCCGGGATATTGCGGTGACCATAAATAACCATGTACTCATAACCAAAGCTGCAAAGGAAGCAAGACATAGAGAGAACTATTTATCCAGATTTATTTTTGGAGTACATCCACTATTTGATGAACTTAGAAAGCAGGAAAAAATCATTAATTTGAATATTATTGATCAGTTTCCACCATCAAGACAAGGCGAATCTGCTCACATTGAGGGGGGAGATGTCATGATGATTCATCCGGATTATTTACTTATCGGCTGTAGCGAACGAAGTAATGCTTATGGTATTGAGTCATTACGAAAAGTGCTATTTGAAAAAAAGGTAGTAGAAAACGTGGTGAAGGTCAGCATTCCTAATGATCGCTCGTTCATGCACATTGATACTTTGTTTACCCAAATAAACAATCATCATGTTATTGCCTATAAACCGCTGGTAGTCGAAGGATCGGGCGTTGCTGTTACCGTTTATTCTCACGATGACACCCGGAAAGAATTTTATTCACTGGCAGAATTCTGGCGTTCAGAAATAGATGAGCATGTTGTTTTTATTTATTCTGGAGGAGGAGTCTCTCCTTATCAGGAACGGGAACAATGGACGGATGGCTGTAATTTAGTAGCCCTAAAACCTGGCGTTGCTTTAGCTTATGATAGAAATCCTAAAACGGACCAAACCCTCATTGCTCATGGGTACAATATTCTACCAGCCAATCGATTCCTTGAGCAAATTGAAGAAGGAACACTCAGTGCCAGGGATGTTGAAAATACTATAATTACTCTGCCTTCCAGTGAGTTATCAAGAGCCAGAGGTGGTTCTCATTGTATGACTTGTCCTATTCACCGTTCAAACATAAACTAATGTACGTACATACCTTTCAAAAAAGAGTTCGCTACGGTGAAACAGATCAGATGAGTTATCTCTATTATGGAAACTATGCCCAATATTACGAAATTGGCAGAGTTGAAATGCTTAGAAGTTTAGGGATAACCTATAAAAATTTAGAGGAAGATTATGGAACTTTTATGCCGGTTTTACATTTGGAATGCCGTTATGTTCGTCCCGCCCGTTACGATGATTTACTTACCATAGAAACTACGCTTAGAAAACTACCTTCGAAGGATATTATTTTCAATATGGAAATTAGAAATGAAGCAGGAAAAATAGTGAATGGAGGTAGAGTCAGACTGTGTTTCCTCGATAGGCACACGGAAAAAGCGGTGAATGCTCCTGCCGTTTTATTGGAAGTATTAAAACCTTTTTTTTAAATTACTTTTATTTGTAAAATGAAACAAAGTCTAAAAAGGTATTGGACAGCGATAAAACCATGGGCAAAGAAAGTTTCTTTCCCCGGTTTCTTCAAAGTACCTATTTGGGACGTAATTAGCTTTTCCTTAAAAGAGTTTCAACGGTTTGATCTAATGATTCGGGCTAACGCCGTTTCTTTTAGTTTTTTTCTTGCCTTGTTTCCCTCACTCATCGCTTTGTTCACACTAACCCCTTTTTTAAAAGAATCTATCTTAGGATTTCTACCTGCTGATTATTCCTTTGATGCCTATTTACAAGAAGAAATACAAAAAATAATGCCGGGTAATGCAGGGGACAGATTGTTTAATTTTATTGAAGACATCACCACACAACCTAGAATCGGCTTATTTTCTTTTGGATTTTTGTCCGCTATTTTCTTTGCTTCTAATGGTATCTTAGCGCTCATAAGAGGATTTGAAAAAGACGAAATGCCCTCTTTTTTGCAATGGAACATGTTTAAAAAAAGATTAAATGCAGTTTTACTTACCTTCATCATAGGAGCGCTCGTTATTATATCCGTCGTATTGGTTATCATGGGCAGTTGGTTGACCACCCTGCTTGTTCAATATATAAAAGTTGGAAAAATACTTGCCTTTCTTTTAAACCTTGGACGATGGGGTGTCATTATTGCTTTATTTTATTCATCTATTTCCCTCATTTATAAATTTGGAGCTGCGACGAAACAAAAATTTATGTTTTTTACTCCCGGTTCCGCGCTGGCCACTTTACTCTGTTTAGGAAGCTCCATCGTTTTTTCATATTATGTAAACCAATTTAATACTTATAACGAATTGTATGGGTCTATTGGAACCATTATAGTACTTATGCTATGGATACAATTGAACACCCTATCTATACTCATAGGATTCGAATTAAATGCGGGAATAATGATAAACAGAGTGATTAAGCAAAAATTCACCATTAAATACAATGCTGAAATAATATGTAATGAAAGAAATGATAAATAAGTTAAATAAATGGATGGTATTCTTTTTTTTGATGGCCAGCCTTTTTTATCAGAATAAGGTTTGTGCTCAAAAATATAGCAATGCCTTTTTACAAATTGGTGTGGGTGCTGCCGGCCAGGGATTAGCTTACGCATGTGTTGCTTCCACCGATAATACCAATGCTGCCTACTGGAATCCAGCGGGAATAGTTAGAAATAACCATAATCAATGGGAAATTTCTGCCATGCACAGTGAATGGTTTGGGGGTATTGGTAAATATGATTATCTGGGTGTAACGCTACCCGGCAAAAATGAAAAGCAAAGAATTACCTTATCTCTCATTAGATTTGGGGTAGATGATATTCCCAATACTTTATCCCTTTATAATGAGGACGGCACCGTCAATTTTGATAATTTAAGTTCTTTTTCCGCCTCTGATTATGCTTTTCTTTTTTCTTACAGTAAAAAAATAGGAAAGAACACAGGAATTAATCCCCTTTCAATGGGCTTAAATGCCAAAATCATACATAGAAATATTGGAAAATTTGCTAATTCCTGGGGCTTTGGATTAGATGCCGGGGTACAGTACCACAAAAACAATGTTAAAGCGGGAATAATGTTCAGGGACATAACCTCTACTTTTAATGTCTGGCGATTCTCATTTTCTGAAGAAGAAAAGAATATTTTAGGTGTAACAGGTAATGACCTACCTTCGGAAAGACTGGAGATTACGAATCCACAAATCGTTATAGGCGCCTCTTTCCTAAAGCGATTTAACAAAATTGGGATAAGCCCTGAATTAGATTTTTATATTCAAACGGACGGAAGACGAAACACCCTTTTTTCTACTGACAAATTAAGTTTAGATCTAGCTATAGGTTGTGAAATCAACTTCATTTCTAAAGTATTTTTACGATTTGGCGCTAATCAGTTTCAATTTTTTCCCATAGGAAACAATCAAAAAACATGGGCAGCAAGGCCCGCTTTTGGTGCGGGATTTAAGACCAGAAGCATACAAATTGACTACGGCTTTAACGATCCCGGCATAGGAAATGGGGCGCATTCCCATATCATTTCTACCCTCGTTCGATTTGGTGGTAAATGATAAAAAAATTTGTATTTGAAATAAAAAGGAAATAGATT
>CAMDWC010000102.1 GCA_945878825.1 Haliscomenobacter hydrossis DSM 1100 | reverse complement strand
CCTAAGGAGTTAAAGGGTTTTGAAAAATTCAAACAGGTTAAAGACCTTACGATTTCTTTGGATAATAAAACGATTTTTTTTAGCGCCGAAGGTGATTCAAGCTATGGGGGGGTCGATATTTTTACCTCAAAAAGAATAAAAGATGATTGGTTAAATTGGTCAGAACCAAAGAATATTGGCATTCAGATTAATTCTTTATTGGACGAATATGAACCTACCTTATCAGCCGATAGCAAAAAAATAATGTTCACTGTAAAAGACAGGGATGGAAATGAATTGATTTATCAGGCAATATTACCTGATAATCTTCAAGCAGAGCCTGTTCTTGAGATAAAAACAAATGGGCAGATTTTTTCAAAAAATGAATTTTTAGACGGTGAAATACAATTTTATGGTTTCAATCGTAACGAGAATTCGCTCCATTTTATAAATAACACCCCTCTTTCATTTGGCTCATCAACCTTCCTTCCAAAATGGGATGATATCCTTTTAGTGTCGGTTAAACCTGAATACTTTATTCCATCCGTTCAATTACCGATAAGGGAGGGCAGAAATAATTATACGGGAAAGTTTCAACGAAATAGTTATCTGGAAGAGTTTGATATAGAATTTGTAAGACTTGAAAAGCAATTATCGGATCAAAATAATCTTATTTTAGATGTTCAAAGCGAAATCGATAGATTGCTTCAAAAGGTTGAATTGAGTACATCGGCCATTTGGGAAAATATCAAAGATTTATCTGACATTGACGTGAAGCCTATTGAAAATGAATTAAAAATTCTATCGAATTCTTATTCACTTACCTTAAAATTAACGTCGGAAAAGAAACCCAATATGAATGTTGCCTTTTCAGAGGGAATCAATCGTATTGAATTTTGGAAAAATGAGTATGCTGCAAAAAACGCAGTGGAAGAAGATGAGGATACCATACAAAATTTTCAATTATTCGTGAAGGATATCGTTAATTATCAATGGTATGCCAATCAACTTGAATACGTAAAAGAAGTAGAAGCGGAGTATAAAAAAGAAGCGTTAGAAGGACTAAAAAAGTTATTGTCAATGGATGACTTAGCTCTTTCCCAAATTTTAATGGAGGAGTATCTTAATAAATTAGCGTCAACGAAACAAACATCTATTTTTTATAGTATTCCCAATGATGAGGTGGTAAAAAATCTAAGCTGGCCTGTTAAAAAGTCATTACAGCTTCCATTTTTTAATGAAGTAAGCTTAAGGTTAAAGCCTTTGATTGAGCGGGAGATAACGTATAGGCTAAAAATGCCTATGATTGATTTGCTAAGTCAACAGTATTATTTACAGTTTTTAAAGGAAAAGAAACAGTTGCTTTTAGTAAACAGAAGGGAGATTTCACTTAGAATGGAGGCATTAGAAATGAGAAATCGTGGCAAAAAGAAAGATTATGTCCTCAAAGATACCCTGAATTATCAGCCATTAAAGATAGTAAGAGACACGCTGGTGAATGTAGTTGCTTATCCTTTTTATTATACCGAATTGATTCCTCTAAATGTACCTTTTTTCCCAACGGATAGCATTGAACCAGATGCCTCTGGTTTATTTGAACTACACAGGATTCGACAAATACTCTCTGAATATCCAGGTTTGGGCGTTGAATTAGCTGTTCAGGTACAGGACAGAGGAGGTGTTTTTTTAAAGGAAAGTAGAGAAATTGGTGAAAAACGCCTGGGGTTCATGAATACCTTTTTTGAAATGTCTGGAATAGGCGCAGATCGACGAAATATTTATCTCTCGCAAAATGCAGAAAGGATGACGAATAATAACTTACCTATTCAGGTATTGATTCGTTTTTTTTATCGAAGTTGACCTTTGTTTTTTATATTTTTGCATTTATTTACCTTATGTTAAATGTTTTAATATGTACCGTACGCATAATTGTGGGGAATTGAGAATTTCTGATGTTGGTAAACAAGTTAGACTTAGTGGCTGGGTTCAGGCAAATAGAGATTTTGGGGCAATGACGTTTATGGATATTAGAGATCGTTATGGGATCACTCAAATCGTCTTTTCTCTGGAAGAAGATAAACAGTTATGTGAATCTGCCAGGAAAATGGGTAGAGAATTTGTCATCATGATAGATGGTAAAGTTAGGGAAAGGACCAATAAAAATCTGAATAGGGATACTGGAGAAATTGAAATTCAGGTGAATGGGTTACAAATCTTGAACGCTTCTAAAGTTCCTCCTTTTACCATTGAAGATGATACTGATGGTGGTGATGACATTAGAATGAAATATAGATATTTAGATTTAAGAAGAAATCCAATTCAAAAAAATATTCTTTTTCGTTCAAAACTATCTCTGGAGACCAGGAAGTATTTATCAGATTTAGATTTTGCTGAAATTGAAACGCCTTTTCTTATAAAATCTACGCCGGAAGGAGCCAGAGATTTTGTGGTTCCAAGTAGAATGAATGCCGGACAGTTTTACGCCTTACCTCAATCGCCACAAACCTTTAAACAGATTTTAATGGTGGCTGGTTATGATAGGTATTTTCAAATAGTGAAGTGCTTCAGAGATGAAGATTTAAGAGCTGACAGGCAGCCTGAATTTACACAGATTGACTGCGAAATGGCTTTTGTTACCCAGGAAGAGGTGCTAAATACTTTTGAGGGTTTGACAAGACATTTATTCAGACATACCCTTGGTTTAGAATTGGGTGACTTTCCTCGTATGAAATACGACGATGCCATGAGATTATATGGCTCTGATAAACCAGATCTTAGATTTGATATGGTTTTTGTTGAATTAAATGAGGTTGTAAAAAATAAGGGTTTTAGTATTTTTGATGAGGCCGAGTTGATTATCGGGATAAAAGTTCCTGGTAAAGCTGATATGACCAGAAAACAAATCGACGAACTTACGGATTGGGTAAAAAGACCTCAAATTGGTGCAAAGGGATTAGTGTCGGTTCGTTATAATCAGGACGGAATTAAATCGTCGGTAGATAAATTTTACGATCAGGAGGCTTTACAGCAATGGGTAGAATTATTTGGAGCCACACAGGGAGATTTAATGCTTATCCTGTCGGGCGAAACGGATAAGGTTAGGAAGCAGTTGGGAGAGCTTCGTTTAGAAATGGGACGACGCCTCGATTTAATGAAAAAGGGAGAGTTTAAACCTCTTTGGGTGCTCGATTTTCCATTATTAGAATGGGATGACGATACGCAGCGTTTTTATGCCATGCACCATCCTTTCACCTCCCCTAAAAAGGAGCAAATTGCGGCTATGGCAAGTGATGACAGAGAGGTGCTTAAAAATCTTCGCGCCGATGCTTACGATTTGGTGATTAATGGCGTGGAGATTGGCGGTGGATCCATTCGGATTCACGATAGAGCCTTGCAAGCCAAGAATTTTAAACTACTCGGATTTACACCGGAGGAGGCTGAAAACCAATTCGGGTTCTTATTGGGGGCCTTTGAATATGGCGCGCCACCACATGGAGGTATTGCCTTTGGATTCGACAGACTGTGTGCCGTTTTAAATGGTCAGAATTCTATCAGAGATTTCATTGCTTTCCCAAAAAATAATCAGGGTAGAGATATGATGATAGATGCTCCATCGGAAATTGCGTCGGCACAATTGGATGAGTTAGCCTTGCAAATACAGGTAAAATAACACTTTGAAAATTGTTATATCAAAAGGGAGTGTAACAAGTATCCATTTTTTATTTATTACAGCACTAACTCTCTGGCTGCTTTCATTGGAACGCCAACGCACTTTTTCTCCATATAAGTGAGCATTTTCTCAATAAGTTCACGGGTAGGTTCGTCCAGCTCTGCAAGATCTTTTTTAAAAACTTCGGACAAGGCCTTTTCTTTTATAGCTTTTATCTCGTTGGGAAGAGAACTGAAAACTTTTTCAATTTCTCTTTGTTTGAAAATTTTTTTAAATTTTTCAATATTTGAGTCAATAACTTTGTTAGCTTTAATAACTTCGGCCTCTCGGAAGGCCATGTTTTCACTGGCAATATGACGTAGCGTCTCTATTTCTACGTAATGAACTTGTTTTAATTCGGCTACTTCCGTCGTTACATTATTTGGAACAGCCAAATCTATTATAACTTTAGGGTTTTTCTCATTTTGTACCAAAGAAGTAAATACCTGGAGGTCAATGTGAGGTAACGGGGAGGAGGTACAGGCAATTAAAGCATCAAAACCCTGAGAAAATTCTTTTAGCTCGCTGAGAAGCGAAGCTTTTCCGTTGGGAAATAGTTTGGCTATTGTTTGTGCTTTTGGCAGAGATCTATTAAAAACATGCACATGGGTAAAGGCATTACTATGAAGGATCTTTGCGACAATACTATTAGTTTGACCTGCACCAATCAAAAGAATTCTTGCGTCGGGTCGAAGAGCGTATCTAAGTAATTTTAAAACAGCTAAAGAGGCAACTGAAACAGGCTTTTCCCCTATTCGGGTGTTTGAAAATACTTCTTTAGAGGTTAGGACGGCCTGATCCATCAAAAGGCGCATAGCGTCTCCACATAAGCCCAGGGTTTTGGCAAATTCGTAGGCTTCCCTTAACTGTGAAAGAATCTGCCGCTCGCCAACCACTAAAGAATCAACGGAAGAAGCGACGTTAAAAAGATGCGATACCGCGTCAGGTCCCTGGAAAATTTTAACATTTTCCTTTAATATGGCATAATCTGATGCGGTTAATTGAGGTAGAAAGTGACGGTAAAAAGGAATGACGGTATTTTCATCTGCATTAAATTCGCCGTATAACAAAAACATAACCCTATTACAGGTAGCAACATAAAATAATTCTTGAATATTAAAATTTTCTTTGGCACTGTGCAATAAATCTAGATTCGTTTGCTCTGGTTCAGGCAATACAAATTTAGCTAAATCTCTGAGATTAGTGTGTTGATGAGAAAGCGTTATAATCTTGTAATGTGAGAGCATAATACTTTAAATTGTGAACAAAAGTAATCCATAGAAATGGTAGAACTGTCATACAATTGTAACAAGTAGTAGGATACTGTAATTTGGATTATGTCTAAATATTAAGGTTGAGTCTTCAAGCTATCGACAAAATAGTCAATAGCCAACGAGTAACCCGTTAATCCAAGACCTATAATAACTCCTTTTGAAACAGGAGAGATGGTAGAATGATGTCTAAAAGGTTCTCTGGCGTACACATTTGAAATATGTACTTCAATGACAGGGGTGGTAATGGCAGAGATGGCATCTCTTAGGGCTATAGAAGTATGAGTAAAAGCACCTGCATTTAGGATAATTCCTTGACAATCATACCCTTTTTCCTGTAATTTGTCAATGATTTCACCTTCGTGGTTGCTTTGGAAATAAGACAGGTTTAATGAGGGGTACTTTAGTTTGAGCGAAGAGAAAAAATCATCGAAAGATAGGGTTCCATACACGGAGGGTTCTCTTCTTCCAAGAAGATTCAAATTAGGGCCGTTTATAATAAGCAGATCCATCATATTGAGGTATTAATTTGCCAGATCAGAAAGAAATTTAATTCTAAAAATTCTAATTTCCTCCTCTGTTATATCTTCTTCTTGCAGTGCTTTAATAGCTGGTTGGAGTAAATCCGTTTCTGCCTCCATAAAATAATCATAAATTTCATCCCTTGCACCATCGTCAATATCCTCCTCAATATAATAATCTATATTTAATTTGGTACCTGACTCTACAATAGCCTCCATTTCTGTAAGAAGTTCATCTAAAGAGAGTTGATTAGATTTTGCCAAGTCATCAAGCGGCATTTTTCTATCTATTCCCTGTATAATTTGCACTTTTACTTTTGATTTATTTGCTACCTGACGGATGAGAATATCGTCGGGTCTTTCCACCTCATTTTCTTCGACATATTGGCCAATGAGTTGAATGAACGGTTTTCCATAACGTATAGCTTTTCCCCTGCTTACGCCAGCGATCAGCGTCATATCATCTAAGGAAATGGGATATTGGGTAGCCATATCCTCTAAAGACGCCTCTTGAAAAATGACAAAAGGAGGCAGGGAAAGGCGTTTTGCCTCTTTCTTTCTAAGATCCTTAAGTAAACTGAACAGCACAGTATCAAGGGCAGCATGCTTGGAAGATTCCTCGATAAATTCAGCTGATAGAGCTACAAAATCTTGATTAATAGGTATTTGTAAGGAAAAAGGTTCCTGAATAAACTGCTTTCCTTTATCGGTCATTTTTAGAAGACCATAACTTTCAATATCCTTATAAAGGAATTCGTTTAGAAGAGCGTGTCTGAAAACGGAAAACCAAAAATTAGCCTCCCGATTTTTTCCAGAGGCGTATCTCTCCAGTTTATTGAAATTAAAGTCCCTATTTTCTTTATTATCTATCCCGAGAATAAATTCTACGAGGATTTTTATACCAAAGTTCTGTTTCAGGTCTAATACAGATAATAGGGCCGTTTTCATTTCCTCTTTTATCTCTTTTTTCTCTTTGGGGAATTTGCAATTATCGCACATATTATTACAATTGGCATCATCAAATTCTTCACCAAAATAATGAAGTAAGAATTTTCTGCGGCAGGCAGCCGTTTCTGAATAGGCCATTATTTCCTGCATAAGTTGCATGCCCATTTCTCTTTCGGCGACGGGTTTGTCGCGTAAGAATTTTTCAAGACGCAAAATATCTCTGTAGGAAAAGAAGGCTATACATTTTCCCTCTAAGCCGTCTCGTCCACCACGACCTGTTTCCTGATAATAATTTTCTATACTTTTAGGAATATCATAATGGATAACTAATCGAACATCGGGTTTGTCAATACCCATGCCAAAGGCAATGGTTGCAACAATGATGTCGATATCCTCCATCAGGAAATTGTCCTGGGTTTTACTTCTTACCTTAGGGTCGAGGCCAGCATGGTAAGGAGCTGCTTTAACATCATTGACCAGTAAGGTTTTTGCTATTTCCTCGGCAGCACGCCTACTTTGAACATAAACTATACCTGACTGATTTGGGTGCGCTTTAATAATCTGGACAATGTGCTTTATCGTTTGTTCCGGTTGTAATTTAGGTCTTATCTCGTAGTACAGATTCGTACGATTAAAGGAATCGATAAAAATATTTTCACCGCGCATATCGAGATTTTTCACTATGTCTGACTGCACTTTCGGCGTGGCTGTTGCTGTCAAGGCCACCAAGGGAACTTCCTTTCTGATAGCATCGAGCATTGCTTTGATTCTTCGGTACTCAGGTCTGAAATCATGTCCCCATTCCGATATACAGTGTGCCTCATCTACGGCTACGAAGGATACATTTACGGACTGAAAGAACTCTATATTTTCGTCTTTAGTCAAGGTTTCGGGAGCGATGAAAAGCATTTTTGTTTTACCATCGGCGATATCCTGTTTGACTTGTTTCATTTGCACTTTGCTCAGGGAAGAATTTAAAAAATGAGCAATTTCATCAGTCTGACTGTGCCCGCGAATAGAATCAACCTGATTCTTCATTAACGCAATGAGCGGGGAGATAATAATGGCGGTTCCCTCAAGCATTAAAGCGGGGAGTTGGTAACAGAGTGATTTTCCGCCACCCGTGGGAAGGATAACGAAAGTATCCCTTCCGGAGAGAACACTTTGGATAATTTCTTCCTGATTACCTTTAAAGCGATCGAAGCCAAAAAATTTTTGAAGGGAAAAATAAAGATCTTCTTTTGCAAAAACCATGTTTTCGATACTATTGAGAGGAGTCATTAAATATTTGTTGATGGTGACTTTTTCTAAAATTAAACATTTTTTAAATAAAAATTAGGTTAAATATTTACTAATTCAAATTTAATAGAATGAAAATTGAGAATAAATGTTTTAAAAGCTATACGCTTAGAGATTTTTAACATCTTCCGCGATCGATTTTATCTCCTGTTCTTTGTTTAAAGGATGAATTAGGAGAATATCTCCTTCGTCAATAATCATGAAATCGTGTAAATCTTTGACAACTAATGTTTTATTTTCGGGAATCCGTATAAGACATCCAGTTGTATTGTAAAGCAAGGCTTTTTTATCTGCGTTTACATTGCCTTGACTATTTTTCGGAGATTCAGCATATAAAGACGCCCAGGTACCCAAATCTGACCAACCCCAATCTCCGGGAAGTGTAAAAACATTATCCGCTTTTTCCATAATTGCGTAATCAACGGAAATCGAAGGCGTTTTCGGATATTCTTTTTTGATAAAAGCATTTTCGCCCCTTGTGTTATAAAGGTCTGCTCCGGCACTTAATATAGAATAAATTTCCGGGGCATATTTTTTAAATGCCGTTAACAAAATTTTAGTTCGCCAAATAAATATACCTGCATTCCAAAGATAATTACCACTTTCAACGTATTCTTTCGCTGTATTTAAGGGTGGTTTTTCTGCAAATCTGATGACTTTATAAACACTACCCTCTGTAGGTGTTTGCATTTTTTGTATGTAACCATAACCTGTATCTGGACGAACAGGTTGAATCCCCAAAGTCACCAGGGCGTTATTGGATGCACTAAAAGATAAGGCTTCCTCTATGGTTTTGATGAAGGCAATCTCCTGCATAATGAGATGATCAGAAGGAGCAACAATCAAATTTGCCTGTTCGTTCAGCGCATGTATTTTAAAAGCAGTATAAGCAACACAGGGTGCGGTATTATTCCTTCCAGGTTCTCCAATGATTTGGTCTGCGTGAATCTGAGGTAATTGTTGCTTAACTAAGGGTACGTATTGCTCGTTTGTTACGATATAAATTTGATTTTCGAGACAAATATGTTTGAACCTGTCGAAAGTTAACTGAAGTAAGGTTTTTCCACAATTCGTTATGTCAAGAAATTGTTTTGGACGGTCTTCTCTGCTCGCAGGCCAAAATCTGCTCCCAATTCCTCCGGCCAGAATGGCTACAAAAGTATTTTTATTTAGTTCCATCTCTTAAATTTTTGCGAATATAAATAATTCTCCTCATAAATTTTCTGGTGTATTAAGAGTAAGGCTTAATATTGAGTTATAATATCTATATAAAATCATATTTTTTTGTATTTTTAGGGCTTTTGAATATAGATTTGAAATGATGCGAATCAAAATTATAGGATTTGCTGTTCTTCTGGTCCTTAGTTTGGCTTCTTTCACACCGGAAGCTGATCCGGTTCCTTATGATGAAGAGGGAATAATAGCTCGTTTAGCTACTATGAATGATGGGGCGATTAAGGCAAGATATGATGTGGCTGTTAAGAGTTATTTGAAGACTTACACTGTAAGAGGAAGACGTGGTGCAGAAAGAATGCTGGGAAAACAGCTATTGTATTTTCCAATGTTCGAAGATTATCTCGAAGAAGCTGGCTTGCCAAAAGATTTAAAATTTCTGGCTGTAGTAGAATCAGCCCTAGAGCCTCGGGCCCTTTCTCACGCAGGTGCCGTAGGTCTTTGGCAATTCATGGCGCCAACAGGCAGATTTTATGGGTTACGAGTTGACAGTCAAGTAGATGAAAGGTGTGACCCACGGGCTTCAACTAAGGCAGCTGTTAGATACTTGAAAGATTTATATGCCCAGTTTGGTTCCTGGGAATTGGCTATTGCAGCTTATAACAGTGGTAGTGGCAGAGTGATTAGAGCTGTAAAAAGAGGAAGAAGTACTGATTTTTGGGAGATTAGGAATTATTTGCCTAAAGAAACGGCCAATTACGTTCCAGGGTATATTGCAGCTAACTACCTATCTACTTTTGCCGAAGCGCATGGTCTTGATCCTGAGCTACCCCCATTGGACTTACAGTTAACCCAAGTATTTAAAATTTACAGTGGCATAAGTTTCGAAACCATTGCAAAACTGACCGGACTTTCTCTGGAGACGATAGAATTACTCAATCCTTCCTTTAGGAAAAGTGTCATTCCTGCTTCAGAAAAGGGTTTTGATCTTTTTCTTCCAAGAAGGGTGGGGCCACTGGTAAATAAATGGTTGAATTCCCAATGGCCGGATGCAGATAAGTTTGCTTCTATCTCCTCCAATCCTATTCATATCGAGATTCCTAAGGAAGACATGAACGCCCCTTATAATAAAACTATTTACTACACTCATTATGGGGAAAGTTTACAGGATTTATCAGAACTATTTAAATGCGGGATTGCGCAATTAAAGGCCTGGAATAAAATAAAAAATACAACCCTTGAGTATTGCACGCCCATACTGGTTTATCATACAGATGATATGGTAATTCATCAGGATAGGGAAGGGGGACCCAATGTGAATGAAATAACAAACATTGATGTTCCTAACCAATTGGGAGAGTCAAATCTCACCTACAGGTTTTCCACAGAGATAGCGAATATCAGGAAAGAGGAGTTTATTATTTATAAGGTTCAAAAACCAGAATCTCTATTTGAAATTGCTATGAAAATTGAAGGGGTAACTTTTTCCGATTTGTTATTATGGAATCAGTTGGACAGAAACTTCATACTCCGTCCCGGTCGTACCATTAAGGTAAAGAAGCAAGTTCAGGATTGATTAAATCTTATTTTTTGGGAATAAAATCAATAGCTGATAAAGTAATAAACATTATTTCTGCTTTGCTTAAAATACAGAAATTTTAAGGGTATATTTTTAAAAAAAAATATACACAATATATGATAGCACATATTGTGTATATTTTAGGTATAAAAACAATAACCTGAGGTTATTTATTTTAATAACAATTTATTTCTGTTCTTCCAAACGTGCACGTTCAGCTTCTTTGGTACCTTCTTTCAGTTCAGTTTCCAAAGTAGAACGAGCGGAATTAAATTCGCGGATACCTTTTCCAATGCCACGCATCAACTCAGGAATTTTCTTGCCACCGAAAAGCAAAAGTACGGCACCAAAAATGAGAACTACCTCCCAAGGACCTTGACCGAAAATAAAAAGATGAAGATTCAT
>CAMDWC010000101.1 GCA_945878825.1 Haliscomenobacter hydrossis DSM 1100 | reverse complement strand
GCAGAGGGTATTTATTCAAACCTCGCTGTTATTTCTCACAGTAATGCCGAATTTGTGGTAGATTTTATACTTCTTGTTCCTAACGTACCTAAAGCAAAGGTTAAATCAAGAATCATTTTGACGCCTCAACATGCTAAAAGATTGTTGAGTGCAATGGCGGACAATATTAAAAGATATGAGTCTCAATTTGGTGAAATTGTTGATCCTAACCCAAATAATTATATCCCGCCAATGCACTTTACAACGAGAGGAGAGGCTTAGTTGGAAAAAGCTAATAATTCTATTTCAAAAATTAGTACGCTTTTGCCTGGAATACCACCTGATCCAAACTGTCCATATCCAAGGTTAGATGGTATGATAAAAGTTCCTTTCCCTCCTTTTTTAAGTAAGGGAATAGCTATTCTCCATCCAGGAATAAGACTTGTGAGTTGAAATGTAGCTGATTTACCTGTTGCCGTTTGATCAAACACAGTGCCGTTGATTAAGGTACCTTTATATCTTACCTCTACCGTTGCTGTGGGTGATGGATTATTTCCAACGCCAGTATTAATGATGTTGTAGTGAATACCACTCGGATCTTTGGTCATCGTCAGCTTATTTGTGTTTAGGTAGTTAACGATAACTTCCTGGTCTACCATGTCTTGATCAATTACTTCTTTAGTACACGAAGAAAAAATCAATGCCAACATTAATAAAAAGCCTACTTTTTTCATTTTTTTTTACAAAAGTAAAAAATTTCCATGACTAACAAAGAAATTGCTCATACATTCCAGCTTTTGTCAAATCTTATGGAATTGCATGACGGAGATCCATTTAGAATCAAATCTTATCAATTTGTTTATCAAACGATAAGAAATTTAGACGTTTCTCTCGTCGATTTACCCAAGTCAGAAATAGCTAAAATTAAGGGTATAGGTAAATCTATTTCCTTACAATTGGTCGAGTTGTTAAATACAGGCAGTTTAACCTCACTTAATAATCTTTTAGAAATAACACCTCCGGGCATTCTTAAATTATTGAAAATTAAAGGTTTTGGTCCTAAAAAAATCAAGCAACTCTGGTCTGAACTTGGCACAGAAACGCCTGGCGAACTTCTTTATGCTATTCAGGAAAATAGATTGCTTGCCTTAAAAGGATTTGGTCAAAAATCTCAGGATGAACTTCAGAAGCAGATTCTGTTTTTGTTACATCATGAAAATCAATTTTTGTACCCGGAACTATTACAGGAAGCCAACGAATTGTTAGGCTCTTTTCAAGCGATTCATTCCACTTATATTATTGAATTAACGGGCGATTTGAAAAGGAAGTTACCCTACTCAATGAATATGGAGTTTATTTTAGATGGGTCACCTGATACCCAGCTTTTTGACGAGTTAGCGGATGTGAGTGAGGTTGAATTAAAGGAAGACTTTATTACCGCTAACTGGAAAGGATTTTACAAAGTGGTTTTTTATTTTTCAAACGGGGTTAAATTTGGAAATAAATGGATGGTTCATACAGGAAGTAATACTTTTATTAATAGTTTATCTGTTAATCTGTTAGCTCCAGATACGCCTGATTTTATTACAGAGGAGGAGGTATTTTCATTTTTAAAATTTCAGGTTATTCCACCGGAAGTAAGAGAATATCCAATACATGATATTTTGGACCATAACGTATTGGAGAATTTGATAACTATAGATGATATAAAGGGAGTCGTTCATTCACATTCCCTTTATAGTGATGGCTCTAATACTATAGCTCAAATGGCATCAATATCTCAACAAAGTGGATATACCTATTTAATTATGACTGACCATTCACAGGCAGCATTTTATGCCAATGGATTGAAATGGGATAGAATTATTCAACAACAACAAGAGATTGATAAGTTAAATAAGGAAAATGCAGTTTTCACCATTCTCAAAGGCATTGAATGTGACATCTTATCCAACGGAGATTTAGATTATAACCATGAAATTCTTTCTACTTTTGACGTTATTATCGCTTCTGTCCATAGTATTTTAAAAATGGATGAGGATAGGGCAATGTCCAGAATAATTAAAGCTATTGAAAATCCCTTTACACATATATTGGGTCATCCAACCGGCCGATTATTACTTTCGAGGCCTGGTTACCCTTTAGATATGAAAAAAGTGATAGAAGCTTGTAGTGCCAACAAAGTAAGTATAGAACTTAATGCAAATCCACGAAGATTGGATCTTGACTGGCAATGGATTCCTTACGCAATGGATAAAAATGTATTTATTTCTATTAATCCAGATGCTCACTCTGTAAAAGGAATTCACGACATTAAATATGGCGTGGATATGGCTAGAAAAGGAAGATTACAAAAGGAACTTTGTTTAAATGCCTGTGATGTATCAACTTTTTTAGAAAGGTTAAAAAAGTAAAATTAACCGTCTATTAACAAAATAAATAGGTCGCCATAATGAGAATTAAATAATTGTACTTATTTTTGCGGTTGATTTTAATTTTATTAAATTTTAAAAAAAAATGAATATGAACAGAAATAGTTTTTTCCTTATGTTATTTGTTTCATCAAGTATTTTAGTAAGCTGTGATTCAAAAAGTGATGTTAGAGACGCTGCGAAGGATAGCCTAAATCCTGAGGCTACCGCTATGACAGCTACCGCTACAGATCCAACAGCAATGCCTTCAGAAACGCCAAGCGGTCCTACCACAACAGTAAATTTTTCAGAAGAAAGATTCAATTTTGGTACAGTAGCCGCGGGTGAAAAGGTTCAGCATAATTTTAAAATTAAAAATACGGGTAAAGAACCTTTAATTATTACTAATGCAAGTAGTAGTTGTGGTTGTACTGTTCCGGAATGGCCAAAAGAACCTATCGCTCCAGGTAAATCAGGAGAAATAAAGGTAATTTTTGATAGCAGTGGAAAAAGTGGTGCTCAAAGTAAAAGAGTTACTATTGTTTCTAATACTAATCCACCGGAATCTTTTCTTTATCTGGAAGGTGACGTTTCTGGCGCTGCTCCTCAAGGAAATTAAAAAATCTAACATAACAAAGGGAACTTCTTACTGGGAGTTCCCTTTTTTTGTAATATGCTGAATCTATACTTATCACTCATAAAGTTTAGTCATACAGTCTTTGCTTTACCCTTCGCTCTTATTGGCTTTTATTTGGCCTACGTCAAATATCAACCAACCGATTTTATTACTAAATTTATTTTAGTGATTTTGGCTATGGTTTTTGCCAGAAATTCTGCTATGGCATTTAATAGGTATGTTGACAGTGAAATAGATGCCAAAAATCCACGTACAAAAGAACGGGAAATTCCGTCAGGTAAAATATCAAAACGAGCGGCTATTTGGTTTATCCTCCTAAGTATGCTGGCCTTTATTGTTACTACTTTTTTTATAAATAAATTATGTTTTTATCTTTCTCCCATTGCATTGTTAGTAATAATGGGGTATAGCTTCACTAAACGTTTCACTTGGCTTTGTCATTACGTTTTAGGGTTAGGGTTAGCATTGGCACCTATTGGTGCTTTCCTGACAATTAGTGGTAAATTTGATCTTATAACTATAATTTTAGGAATTTGTGTATTCTTTTGGGTGGGAGGATTCGACATTATTTATGCTCTTCAAGATGCTTCTTTTGATGCTTCCCTTCAATTAAAATCAATCCCGGCACATTTTGGAATCACCAGAGCTATTGTGGTATCAAGAATATCTCATATTTTATCATCTATATTTCTTTTTATTGGTGTTTTCTTAATGAAGAATCAATATCCTGGCATAGGGTGGTTATCTTGGGTAGCATTCGGGATGTTTAGTCTATTGCTTTTAAGACAACACCTATTAGTAAACGATAGAAATTTGTCCAAAATAAACCAAGCATTTTTTACAACGAATGGTATCGCAAGTGTTATTTTAGGATCATTAATTATTTTGGATTTGTTAGTGTGACACTTGTCACGACATCTCCTACCTGTATTATGTCTTTGCCACTTTTAATTTTCAAGCAAGCGTTCAGACCGAAAATAATTTTTTTATTTTCAATATAATTTTCAGCCATAAATGGTAGAATTTGTTCATTCACCGTCATTGTTTCGGGTTCTATACTTATTACCTGGCATCTCGCGCAAGGTTTAAATGAATCAAAAATATTGTCATTTATTTCAATAGAAGTCCAAGATTTTTCTTCATTGAATTCACTATTTTCAATTACTATATTAGGTCGGAAATGTAACATAGTTACTTTTTTGTCTAAATGTTTATTTAAGAATGCCAAGGATGTTTCTGTACAAATTAAATAAGGAAAACCATCTGCAAATAAAACCCCTTGTCCTTTTTTTGCGTATTTTAGATCAACTTGTCTGAAATAATCAGGGGTCATTTTAACGAGCATACAACGAACTCCCAATGCCTCAGAGAACCAATCATCTACCCGTTTATCAATTGATTGAACATCTATTACGTCATCCCAAACGTTTACTTTATATATTGTACTAACCTGATATGGAGGATTTAAATAAACAGACAATGGTATCTGATTTTTTCCTTCATTTTCTAATTGTAAAATATCTTCATTTAACATGCTAACTTTAATGCTATACAATGAAGGATATTCTCTTAGAGTAATCATTTTATTGTCAACGGAACTCATCAACATAAATTTTCTATCATTTTTAAATCCAGTAGCAGTTACCTCAGCGAATGGAAGAGACACTCCATTAAGTGATTTTATCGGATAAATGATTATTTTTGAGAGAGTTTTCATAATCAATGCTTAATTTTATAAAAAATAATATAATGAGCGATAAATTTAAAATAATTAATGCGCCAATATTTGTTATTAACATATTTTGCATTATTATTTTCCAGGCTTTTCCAATTTTTGGTTTAACTCAAAGTTATAAAAGTCTGGTTCAGAAAGGAAATGAATTTTATGATAATAAGTCTTATGCCGAAGCTCAAACTTATTTTGCTGATGCGTTGAAGAAAAAAAACAATGACCTTGAAGTAGTTGTAAAATTAGGAGAGTGTTTATGGCGATGCAATAAAATGTATGAAGCGAATGGTATTTTCTCTTCAATAATAAATGCTCGCAATCTACCTACTTCTTTTTATTTATACTACGGACAAACCCTTAGAGCAGCAGGTAATTACAGGGAAGCAAAAAATATGTTTCTTAAGTATAGTCAAATCAATCAAAGCATTGGTGATAATTTCGTAATTGCATGTGATTGGGCTATGACAAATGGTAATAAATCTGATGATTACATAGTTACCAATGCCGGATTTAATTCCAAAGAACCAGATTTTTCACCCGTTTCAAATCAAGGTGCTATTATTTTTTCATCCCTTAAAAATGGGAAAATTCAAAATTACAAAGTTGAAAATTATTCCGCGCAAAAAGTAAGTTTACCTCAACCTATTAGCTTCATGGGAGTAACTTATTCGTTAGCTCAAATTTCTTTTTCATCAAACCAATCTTTCATTGCTTACTCTCAATGGACAATAAAGAAAAATAGCAGATTAATACCAGAATCAGGTCTAAAAAGTAAAATCAAGTGGGGAAACTACCAATTAGGAAACAAAAATAACAGTATAAACGAATTACCATTTTCAATAAATCAAGGCTTAGCTAATTACGGATATCCTTTTTTAGCAAACGATGGCAATACGCTTTATTTTGCCAGTGATATGGAAGGTGGTTATGGTGGAATGGATTTATATGTTATTTACAGAGAAGGTTCAAACTGGACAGCACCCATAAATTTGGGACCTAAAATTAACTCTCAGGGTGATGAAATAAGCCCATTTTTAAAGGGTAAATCTTTATTTTTTTCCTCTAATTGGCATGTTGGATTCGGAGGTTATGATATTTTTAGTGTCAATCTTAATGAAAATAATGAGTGGTCCGTAGTAACTAATATGGGACTGCCTATTAATTCTCCTTTTGATGATTTTGATTTCATGACCGTAAGTAATAGTGGATTTTTTACCAGTAATAGAACAGGTGGACTGGGTGCTGAGGATATTTATTCATTCAAGAAATCTTCCGCTGGTATTGTATTAAAAGTTGTAAATGCTTTAGATGGTTTACCTGTTTCTGAGGTTAAAATAGAGTGGGGGAATTGTTTGCCGTCTGATAAACCATCCATGCTCACGAACATTATTGGTTACTACAGTTTAACTGAAAATATTAATATTCCGTGTACGCTTACTTTTACAAAAGAAGGTTTTTCATCTAAAAAGATAACATTAACCCTAGCAAGTATTGAATCTGAGGAGATAACAATTCCTTTGATCAGATTAGGAGAAATTTATTTGGGCCAGATATTTGATAATCAAACCAAACTTCCTCTCGGTGAAATAGAGGTACAAATAGAAAATTTATCTAATAGCTCTAAAATGATTGCACAAAGTAGTTCAAATGGCGTATTTGAATTTGCTTTAAAACCAAATACTTCGTATAATCTGATTATTAAGAAAGATGGTTATTTGAATTACTCAAAAATTATAAAGACAACGCTTGACGGCAGGGATAGAACGATATTAGGAGAAACTTTTTTAACAAAGGGTAACAATAACTCCTTTCCAGATATAAAGGAGAGTCTTAATAAAGGTTTGTCTATTCAAATTTCAGCTCTTTCATCTACCCCTCCTGCTAATCAGTTTAGTGATCTTTGGCGTATCGCAGATATTTACGTAAAAAGGGAAGATAATCAAGTAAAGATAAGAATGGGTGTTTTTAAAACTCAAAATGAAGTTTTGATAGCGCTGGAAAGGGTTAAACAAAATGGTTACCCACAAGCATTTATTGTGGAAGAAACCAATGGACCAGGTTTTACCAATTTGGTTCCAGTTGAAATGGTAGAAATTGAAAAGCCCATTGAAATAACTAAGCCCAAGATTCCTGAAGAAGTTCAGAAACCCACTATTGTAGAAATACCTAATTCCAACAATGCTGTAAGGTATAAAATTCAACTCGCTGCTTTAAGAGATACCAGATTTTTTGACGCTAAAAAAGTTGCTCATCTGGGAACCATAAAGGATTACCAAAAACCTAATAATATCACAGCTAAAGTTATCGGTGACTTTTCAGAGGAATACGTTAAACAAATATTGAGTGAGATTAAATTAGCTGGATTTAAGGATGCGTACATTGTCAAAGAAGTAAATGGTGTTTTAATCGCAGTTCCTTTTGTGAAATGAATTAGTTATGACTTTACAAAGTCATTATTTTGCTGAATTTTATGCTAATCGGTAAAATAAATAACTATAAAACTTTGATTAGTAATAAATAGCTTCAATAGGAGTTAATGGTAAGTCGAAAGCATCAGCTACTCCTTTATAAACCACTTTACCTTTTACAATATTGAGGCCAAGTTGAAGGGAAGGATTCTCTTTACACGCTGTTTTCCATCCTTTTGATGCGAGTTGCAGGGCAAACGGTAATGTGGCATTGGTTAATGCAATCGTTGATGTCATAGGTACGGCGCCTGGCATGTTGGCAACACAATAATGTACTATATCGTCAATGATAAAAATAGGATCTTCATGAGTGGTCGGTCTTGTCGTTTCAAAACAACCTCCCTGATCGACAGCAACATCTACGAGAACACTACCCGGTTGCATGTCCTTTAGCATATCTCTGGTAATTAATTTTGGTGCTTTTGCCCCTGGAATTAGTACAGCACCAATAATTAAATCATGGTCTTTAATTAATCTTCTGATATTATATTCACTTGAATATAAAGTTGTTACATTAGAAGGCATGGTTTCAGAAAGGTACCTCAATCTATTTAGGTTTAGATCTAAAATAGTTACTTTGGCCCCAAAGCCGGCGGCCATCCTGGCAGCTTGCATTCCAACTATTCCACCACCTAACACCATCACTTTGGCAGGTTCTACCCCAGGAACACCTCCCAATAAAATACCTTTACCTTTTGATGGTTTCTCCAAAAATTTTGCCCCTTCCTGAATGGACATTCTACCCGCTACTTCTGACATGGGTATTAGCAATGGAAGCGATCCGTCAGCTTGTTCTACTGTTTCATAAGCGAGGCAAATGGCTTTTTTTTCAATCATTGCCTTTGTTAAGGTCTCATTGGATGCGAAATGAAAATAAGTGAAAAGTAATTGATTTTCTTTAATCAGAGTATATTCCTCCTGAATCGGTTCTTTTACTTTAATAATCATCTCTGCTTGTTGATAAACAGAGAATATATCTGGTAATATTTCAGCACCGGCATCTTTATAGGCACTATCGCTAAAACCGCTGCCTAAACCAGCATTGGTTTGAACATAAACAATATGACCTTTTTTTATAAAATCTAACACGCCGCCTGGAGTTAATGCTACTCTGGCTTCTTGAGCCTTGATTTCTTTTGGTACGCCAATTTTCATTTTGTGTATTTTAGTTGGTTTTTGAGCGACGCAAATTTAAGTATTTTAAGCCATAATCTCTATGATTTATTTTGAATTACTATCTTTGATTTATTTTAATTCCCTAGTATGTTTAATGAAATACAATTCATTTATTTCGATTTAGATGATACGTTAATGGATTTTTCTTTTGCTTCTAATAAAGCTTTTGTACGTTTAATGGAACATTATGATTTACCAAATGACCAACTGTGTTTTGAGATTTATCAGCGTGGAAATCACCAAACCTGGCAGGAATTTGAGCAAAATTTAATTTCATCCCATAAACTTAGATCTTTAAGATTTGAACGATTCTTATCCGCTATGAATTGGCTTGATAAAGCAGACGCCTTTGAAATGAATGCACATTATATTTCTTTTTTGATAAATGAATCAAATTTAATCTCAGGCTCTCTTTCATTATTAAATTTCTTTAAGGACAAAATTCCAATGGGAATTTTAACGAATGGACTTAAAGAAGCGCAAAGGCCGAGACTCTCGAAAGTTGAAATAACGCATTATTTTGATCACATAATAGTTTCTGATGAAATTGGCATGTCAAAACCTAATCAGGAAATTTTCACCCTGGCAAAACATACATCGGGAAACATACCTACAGAAAATATTTTATTGGTAGGAGATAATCCATATTCTGATATTGAAGGCGCTCAGAAATTTGGATTTAAAACAATATGGTTTAACTCAAAACAGAAGGAATTACCTAAACATATACAGCCTACTATGACGGTAACAAATTTAGAAGACATCATTTCTTCATTTCTTTTACACCCAAATATCTAGTTTTGTAGCTTGGTTATTAATTTTATTAAATAGATAGATAACGGCTTCTTTTCCTTTTTCTCCTATGTTTTCAGAATATTCGTTTACATATAAATGAATATGTTTTCTTACAATTTCTTCGTCCATCTCTTGTGCATTTAATGTAATGTAAGGTAAACTTAGGGTTGGATGCTGGAAAGCAAATTGAATGCTTTTTTTAATTAATCTATCTACTTTAAATTTAATCTCCTGAGATAATCCTCTTTTTATGCCAATGCCACCTAAAGGTATGGGGAGACCCGTTTCATTTTCCCAGTATTCCCCCAGATCTATTATTTTATTTAACCCCTTTGATTTATAGGTAAACCTATTCTCATGAATAATTAATCCAAGATCAATGGTATTTTTTATAAGAGAATCTTCAATTTCTGAAAAAAGAAATTCGCTGGTATTTGTGGCATTGGGAAAAGCAAAATGAAGTAAAAAATTGGCTGTTGTAAATTTTCCAGGTATGCCTATTTTTAGTTTTGCTATATCTTTTATATTAATTTCTTTGGAAGAAATTAATAATGGTCCACAATTATTTCCCAAAGCACTTCCAGCATGTAACAATTGGTAATCTGGAATTAATAAAGCCAACGCGTGATAGCTAAGTTTAGTCACGTCCAACGTGTTCTGAAACGCTAATTGATTTAGTTTTTCTACATCTGCTAAAATAATTTCAAACTCAAGTCCCTCTAAATCAATTCTTTTGTTAACAATTGCATCAAAAATGAAGGTATCATTAGGGCAAGGAGAAAAGCCCAATGTAAATTGCATATATTTGTGGCTTAAATGTTAAAAAATTGCAGGTAATTTACGAAGACAACCACCTTATTGTGGTTAACAAACCCGCTGGGCTATTAGTTCAAGGTGATAAAACAGAAGATGCAACTCTTGGAGATTGGCTTAAAAAATATATTAAAGATAGATATAAAAAACCAGGAGATGTTTTCCTTGGTACAGTGCATCGTCTTGATAGGCCAGTAAGTGGTGCCGTTATTTTTGCCAAAACGTCAAAAGCGTTAGTGAGAATGAATGAGTTATTCCGGGACAACTTAATCACTAAAAAATATTGGGCTATAGTAGCGTTTAAACCGCCATCTGAAAAAGGTATAATAACTCATTATATAGCTAAAGATGAGGAAAGAAATATTTCGAAAGCGTTATCCGCTCCTTCCAGACGCAACCCTGATGCTAAATACGCGGAAACTGCCTACGAACTATTTGGTATTATTGATGGTAGATTTTTGTTAGAAGTTACCCCTAAAACGGGTCGCCCACACCAGATAAGAGTGCAACTTGCTTCTCTTAACTGTCCTATAGTAGGTGACTTAAAGTATGGTTTTCCTACGGCGTTACAAGATGCTTCTATAGCTCTACATTGCCATTCCCTTTCATTTATTCATCCGGTTAAGAAAACACTGATTACCATTGAAGCCGAAACGCCAGATAAACATTGGTGGAAATTAATGCGGAATTTAACGAATAATTAAAAGAGGTTATATTTTTGTTGATATCTCTTTTGAGATGATGTAAGCGCCTGTCCAGGCAGATTGGAAATTGAATCCTCCGGTTAAGCCGTCTATATTTAAAACTTCCCCGGCAAAATATAGATTTTCTTGTATTTTGCTTTGGAAGCTTTTAAAATTTACTTCTTTGAGAGATACCCCTCCGGCAGTAACAAATTCTTCTTTATTGGT
>CAMDWC010000100.1 GCA_945878825.1 Haliscomenobacter hydrossis DSM 1100 | reverse complement strand
GGAGATAATTCATCAGAATTAAAACTTCAATTCGAAAGAATCAAAGCTGAAATTCCAACTATTCAGAGAGAATTTGAAGCAAAACAGTTTGTTTGGAATCCTGACTATTTTATTGATTTAAGACTAATAGACTGGAAAAAAATATTAATGGGTGCATCAGGCTGTACCATTAATACAAGCTATCTTACTCCTGTAAAAGATCAGTTAAGCTGCGGCAGTTGCTGGGCATTTTCCGCTGCTGCAACTTGGGAACATTCTTACAAGAGAATCTGGACCTCAACTCTAAATCATAATCTTTCTGAAGAAGATATTGTAAATTGCGGAAAAACCTGTGCCGGCGTTGATGCAGGCAGTTGTGACGGTGGTTATACTAATAGAGCTTTTGAGTATATAAGATGTTACAGTGTTGCCACCGAAGCCAATTATCCATATACAGCATCTAATGCTGCTTGTATTGCAAAACCAAAGACTTACGGAGCTTTTTTTAATGGTCAAGTTGGAACAAATGTGAGTTTCCCGACTACGGATCAGGTAAAAGCAGCCATTACCTTATATGGAGCGGTGACAACTTGTGTTTTTGCAAGAAGTTGGGGTTCTTATGGAACAGGCGTTTTAAATGCTATACCAAATGCTTCAGTAACTACCTACACCTATACAGGAAGCGATGGAAGGACTTATGCCTGTGGTGCTAATTATATCAATCATGCCGTTACCATTGTTGGTTGGTGTGATGCAAAAAATGCATGGATCATAAAAAATTCATGGGGTACCGATTGGGGATCTTATGGTGGCTATGCTTATGTAGCTTACAACACCTATAATATCGCAAAATACGTATATTATGTTGTTCCTAAACCCTAATGGTTAAATTCCTTCACATAAAAGCGGAGAGATAGGCAATCTTTCCGCTTTTTTGCGTATAATAGGGTTTAATTAATTTCGTTTTATTCAATGATGGTTAAAGCTTAAATACTACAATTATGAATGCTATCTCCTTCTTAATATCCATTACCATTTTTACTTATTCCTGCTCTTCCTCCCAGAAATCAGCCATGAAAGATACTTTCTCAACAGAAGGATGCCCGGAAAACATAAGCATTAAATTAGGGCAAACCTACACACTTAAATTACCAGCAATCGAAGGAACTGGTTATTTATGGATTCCTAAATCATCGGCGCTCCTATCGTGGGATGAGGAGGAGAAATACGAAAAAGCAATAACTGATTCCAATGAAAATAAACCCGAAATGGTAGGTTCTGCTACCCGGCAAATTTTAACATGCAAAGGATTGAAAATTGGAAGTTCCCAGATAGTCTTGGAATATATGCGTCCCTTTGGCACCAGGAAATCAGAAAAATTATGTCAATTTACCGTAAATGTCACCCCCTGAAATAAGAAAAATCATTCATATTGATATGGATGCCTTTTTTGCCTCTGTTGAACAAAGAGATGATCCTTCTTTGAAAGGAAAACCAATAGCGGTAGGTGGAGGTGGTAACCGTGGCGTAGTTGCCTCTGCTTCTTATGAAGCCAGAAAATATGGCGTTAAATCGGCTATGCCGGGAATGCTGGCGCGAAAAAAATGCCCCCAAATTATTTTTGTTAGAGGTAGTTTCGACAAATACAAGGCGGTTTCAAAAGTTATTCGAACGATTTTTCACGATTTTACAGACTTAGTTGAACCGCTCTCTCTGGACGAAGCTTATCTCGACGTCACTCACAACAAACTTTCCCTTCCGTCGGCCACTTTGATCGCCATGGAAATTAGGAAAAGGATTGAAATAGAAACTGGGCTAACCGCTTCAGCTGGCGTTTCTTACAATAAATTTTTAGCTAAAGTAGCCTCTGATGTCAATAAGCCGAATGGTATAAAAGTAATCACTCCCATTGAAGGGCCTGATTTTTTAAACCAACTATCCATCTCACGCTTCCATGGAATAGGTAAAATAACGGCTGAAAGGTGCAAAAGAATGGGCATTTATAAAGGTGAGGATTTATTAAAATGGTCTCAACAAGACCTTATGAAGGTATTTGGTAAGGCAGGATCTTATTATTATCAAATAGTCAGAGGGGATGACCGACGATTGGTAAATCCAATCAGGCACCGAAAATCTATTGGCACCGAAAGAACATTTTCTGAAGATTGTAGCGATCTACATTTTTTGGAACTAACGCTGGAAACCCTCTGCGAAAAATTATTCCGATTTATGGATATCGATGATAATTTTGGTAAAACAATAACGATTAAAATCAAGCATTTTAATTTTGTCCTTGAGACAAAAAGTAAAACATTTACAACAGAACTGAATGATTATCAATTACTTTATACTGTTGCTGAAGGATTAATGAAAGAACTTACCGGAGATATTTTCTCGATCCGCCTTTTAGGTGTTTCCGTTTCCAACTTAAAAAAAGAACAAACAATGGTTGGGGTTCAGTTGACGCTTGATTTTTAAACAGCATCCACTGAACCCCAATAAGTATTATATTTTAAATATATTGATTTAAAATATTTTCAAATAGCTCCTGCTTTCCACTTTTTTGAACAGGATCGGCAGAAGATCCAGCTAATTTATGCAAATCTTCCAGGGATAATTTTCCCTTTTCAAAAAGGGCGCCATCACCAGAATCAAATGACGCATATCTCTCATTTCTAAGCGAAACGTAGGCAGATTGATTAATTATTTTATCAGCAGCAATGAGCGCGCGCGCGAAAGTATCCATACCTCCAATATGAGCAAGGAACAAATCTGTATTATCTGTGGAATTTCTTCTTATTTTGGCATCGAAATTGACACCTCCACCTTGAAATCCGCCCGCTTGAAGAATAACTAGCATGGCTTCCGTCAACTCACCCAAGTTATTGGGGAACTGGTCTGTATCCCATCCATTTTGATAATCACCTCTATTTGCATCAATACTTCCAATCATATTGTCGGCTGCAGCAACCGTTAATTCATGTTGAAAAGTATGCAGGGCAAGGGTCGCATGATTCACCTCAATATTCAATTTAAAATCATTCTCAAGACCATTTGCCTTCAAGAAACCTATCACGGTAGCGGAATCATAATCATATTGATGTTTAGTAGGTTCTGCTGGTTTAGGCTCAATGAAGAAATGTCCTTTAAAGCCTTGACTTCTTGCATAATCTTTAGCTGCATGAAGGAAAGTAGCCAAATGCGCTACCTCTCTTTTCATATCTGTATTTAGCAAGGACAAATAACCCTCTCTTCCACCCCAGAAAACATAGTTTTCAGCACCGAGCTGAATAGAAATATCTAAGGCATGCTTAACCTGAGCGGCGGCATAGGCAACGACCGAAAAATCGGGATTTGTTGCTGCACCATTCATATATCTTGGATGGCTAAAAAGATTAGCCGTTCCCCAAAGAACTTTAACCCCGGAGGCAGCCATTTTTTCCTTGGCATAATCTCCAATAAACTGTAATCTTTTCTCAGATTCCATCAAAGAATGACCCTCTTCAATCAAATCGAAATCGTGAAAACAAAAGTAGGGCGCCTGAATTTTTGTTATAAATTCGAAGGCAGCATCCATTTTATCCTTTGCCCTATCCATTGGATTATTGGCATTTAACCAAGGCATATTCCTGGTTGGCATACCAAATGGATCAGCACCATTTCCACAAAAGGAATGCCAGTAAGCTATAGCAAACCGAAAATGATCAGCCATCGATTTTCCAGAAATAAGCTGTTCCGGATTATAATATTTAAAAGCGAAAGGATTATCAGAATCTTTACCTTCAAAAGGTACAAATTCAACTTCCGGAAAAAAGGTTTTAGCACCCGTCAATACATTTTTTGAACTCATTGTAGGTTGTTTTTAAGTGTTTGTCTCCATTTTAATGCCGCTGCGGATAAAGCATCAGAAACAGATTCTGGATGAAAAGTATGGATTGATTCTGTTTGTCCGACTGCTTCTGCTAATGATGTATAAAATCCACAACCAAAGGCAGCGCCTCTTGCGGCACCCTCGGCACCATTTGTTTTAACTATTTCAATGGAGCAAGAAGAAATATTAGAGAGCGTTTGAGAAAAAATAGCAGATTGGAACAAGTTATCATTCCCCACTTTTATTCGATTTGCCTGAATACCCATTTCATTTAAAATAGACATACCATATTGAAAGGAGAAAGCAATGCCTTCCAGGGCAGCGCGGATAAAATGATCCGATGTGTGTCTATTAAAATCCAGCCCTGAAATAGAGGCTCCTAATTGTTTATTTTTTAAAATTCTTTCCGCCCCATTTCCAAAAGGAATAATGGTTAATCCATCGGAACCTTCAGGGATTCCGGCAGCTACCTTCTCCATTTCCGCGTAAGACAAAAGCCCCTTTCCCCATTGGTTTTTAAGCCAACTATATAATATTCCCGTTCCATTGATACAAAGTAACACCCCAATTTTGGGGTCATTTATTGTGTAATTCACATGGGCAAAAGAGTTAACCCTTGATTCACTGTCAGGTATAATTTCATTGGCCACGGCATATACCACCCCAGAAGTTCCACCTGTTGCCGCTATTTCACCAGGTTCTAAAACACCTAAAGACAATGCATTATTTGGCTGATCTCCAGCTCTATAGGACACTGGAATTCCTTGCGGAAGTCCCAATAAATTAGCTGCTTTTTTCGACAGAAAGCCCTGTTCACCAAAAACATTGGTAATGGGCGGAAGTAATGATGCAGGTATTTGCCAGTGCTCCAACAGATTACTTGAAATTTCCTTATTTTTAAAATCCCAAAACACCCCCTCTGATAATCCTGTGATGGTGGTATTCTTTTCACCAGTCATACACCAGGCCAGATAATCTCCTGGCAAAAAAACAGTTTTAATTTTCGCAAAAATTTCAGGTTCATTTTCCTGCACCCATCTTAATTTTGATGCTGTGAAATTGCCCGGGGAATTTAATAAATGGGACAGACAATAGTCCGATCCTAAGGCGTTAAACGCTAATTCCCCTTGAGAGACCGCTCTGGAATCACACCAAATGATAGAAGGTCTCAAAACTTCCCCCTCATTATCCAAACAAACCAGGCCATGCATTTGATAGGCGATGCCTATGCCCTTTATTTCATTGGGATCAATACCCGTTTGAGCCAACAATTTCCGGGAAACTTTTTGACAATTTTCCCACCATACGTTAGGGTCTTGTTCAGCAAATCCTGGTTCTGGAGAATCAATCGCCATTTCCGAATCAGGATATTGGCAAGTACCCAACAATACCCCTGATTCCGTGTCAATGATGGCAGCTTTAATGGAAGAACTGCCTAAATCAAACCCAATGCACTTCATTTTTTCTATTTAATTTACCTCACAGGCTCATTTTCTAATTCCTTTTCAAAAAACAACTTCACCTCATTCCAATTATTCAATCTAATATATCCATTTTCATTGATATTATGTGATGCTGAAAATAATAATCCAAGCCCGTCGAAAGTTTTCAGATTGTGGACATGATCATCAATCATATAATCTGCTTTGATAATAGATTTATCACCACAAAATACAAATTGCTTCCATGAAATGAAGGGTAAATGTTTTTGTAACCAATGATATTTATCAATTAAGGAATGTGGAAATTCCTGGGCTGCCGTCACTATGAATAAATCAAAATGAGTGTTTAACCACTCCACTACGTCGGCAGCACCCTCAAAAATGGGTAAATCCAAAAAAAATCCTGGTTCGAAAAGATAGTTTCTGAAATTTTCCGCCCCCTTGACATTGTAAAATTTTCTGCCCACATAGTCCTCCGGATTTGGAACGACGTTATACTGTTCCACATAGAGAGAAATAAAACGGTCATAAATATTTACAATCACCTCATCCATGTCCAACGCAATCTTTTTTTTCATCCTGTACATTTTGATGAACAATATAGAGGGAATTTAACAAAAACAAAGGGCATGACCACAAAATTAATATGGGTATAAACCGAAAATAAAATTAATTTGTTAGTGTATCAAAATAAACCATGAATTATAGGTCTGTATCTCATATTTTGGAAAGTAGTATTATTGACATGGGTTCTTTTCAGGTAAAACAACCTTTACCTACCCAAAAAGTACCCCAGATCAGTCCTTTTTTATTGCTTCATCATTTTGGGCCTATAAAAGTTGAACCTGGCTTTGACCCCATTGATCTCGGTCCCCACCCTCACAGAGGATTCGAGCCGGTGACCTTCCTTTATCAAGGTGGCATAAGACATAAAGATAGTTTAGGGAATGAAGGTATTTTGGAAGCGGGTGATATTCAATGGATGACAGCGGGTCGCGGCATTATTCATAGCGAGCGGGCAAGTGATTTCTTTATGGAAAATGGAGGAACAATTGAAGGTATTCAGCTTTGGGCGAATTTGTCTGCCCAAGATAAAATGACACAACCGAAGTATCAGGAAATCAGAAAAAATGACATCCCGATCATTGCTGAAAACAAGGTAACACATCGTCTGGTAAGTGGAAACTGGAACGGGGAAAAAGGAATTGTTGATACTTTTAGTCCTATGATTATTATTCAGACAAGCATTTTAACCGGCGGGAAGACTCACATCCCGATACCCGAAAATTTCAATGCCTGCATTTATATTTTATCAGGTAAAATAATATTGAATAATAATTTTGATTACCCGGCTGGAAAAATGATTTACTTTACAAACAAGGGAGACAGTATAGGAATTGAAGGTCTTGAAGACACCGAAATACTTGTTTTATGCGGTGAACCCATTGAAGAACCCCTGGCTCAGTACGGTCCCTTTGTTATGAATTCTCAAACAGAAATAATGGAAGCGATGAGAGATTATCAAATGGGAAAGATGGGATTTTACATCGATTAGTTTATAAAAATAAATTAATTGAAAAAAATCAGCTAAATTTAGATAATTATTCGTTAATCAAGAATTAAAGGTTAAATCTATACTCGATGAAGAAGCCTTTTATGGTAGAATTTGAATTGCCAGAGGAATTTGATGATGATTTCATCTCTTTAATACCAAGTCAGCGCTTGCATATCGACGAATTATTGGCCGTTGGCAAAATTCGTTCTTATGCGCTATCAATGGATCGATCTGTTTTATGGGTAGTCGTTGAAGCTCAATCGGAGTTTGAAGTAATGGAAATCATTGCCAATATGCCCTTAGCAGATTACATGCATCCATTTGTGTCAGAGTTAATGTTTTATCATACTGCGGAAAAGTTGATGCAATTTTCACTGAATTAAATGTTTAAACTTTTCTGCGATTATCCCCCATTATCATGAATAAAATATTTTCAGGCGTTTTATGTCTCTTTATTTTTATAAATGTGAATTTTGCTCAGCAAAATTTTCAGTTGTATGTGCATTTAGGGAATTTTTCAAACCCTTCTTACAATGATTTTAGTAAAATTTCTCATTTAGGCTTTTTACATGCAAAAAAAACGGACGCAACCTTTGCCGATGTTTTCCTTTTGGGATTTGAAAGCAGGGAAAAAGCAGAAGAAGCCCTGGCAAACATCAAAAGACTTGGATTTACTAAGGCTGATCTCGCCAGTAAAGATGTCAGTAAAGGCGCTGCAAAATATTATGTTCAACTGGGCTCTGTTGAAAAGAACAAGCAGGTAAATTGGTCTAAATTTGAGGCGATTCCCTCTTTATTTGCCTTTCCCCAAACAGAGGTATTAAAAATAGTGGCGGGTCCATTCCGAACCTTAGAAGAGGCAAGAAAAGAACTGGAAACTTTAAAAAGCAAGGGATTTTCTGATGCCTTTGCTCGGGAACTGAATGAAATGGCTACTTTTCCCATCGGCGCATTTGAATCGAACCAGGTGCTTTCCGATGTTAAACAAAATACAATTAATGCATTAAGTATAAAAGGTGAATCACCTTCTGTAATAACGGAGGAGGTAACCTCTTTTTGGCCTCCAAAAACCATGGATGCTAAAATAGGAGCTACCCCAAATATTCTCTCTACCCTCAAAAGAACCTCCGTTTTATCTTTACAGAAAGTTTTGAAAAGTGAAAACTACTATCCCGGTGTTTTATCGGGATATTACAATGATGCCACCCGGGTTTCTTTTGAAAATGCCTTAAAAAATCTCCCGGAAATGAAGTCTTTTACCTCAAAAAATGAAGTGAAAACAAGTTTAGCGGTTGATTTGGACAAATTATCTTCTATTATAGACAGGTTGCCAGAAATAAGCGATCCTTTTATTGCTATCAATAAATTTTCAGACCCACTGGCAAAAGCATATTCCGCGTATTTGACTTTTTTAAAAAATGGGGCAGGAAAAGAAGTTGATTTAAAAATGAATGCAGCTATCAAAGGCGCCTTTTCCGGAATCTCAAAATCGCCACCCAACATGCCTTTTTTTGACTTTAAGGCGGTTTATTCCTATCCCAATATTGAACAGCTGATACTACACCTTTTTTATATTCACAGTACGCCCGATAATAATATACCCACACCCTGTTGGTTATTTAATGCGCATAACAAAGAAACACAGGCTGCTTTAAATAGATTCATTGATGCTAAAGTAAAAAATCCAGCAATCAGCGGATGTGACTATGCTATGGATTGGCAGGATTTCCGTTTATTAAATAACATAATGGTTTATTTAGGCGGGAAACAACCCGATCAACAGGAATTATTCCAGGCGGCAGAAGAAAGAGCTTTTTTGTATAATAGTACACAAGCACTAGACGCCGCATCTGCTAAAAGTGCTTTACAATGGGAGGTGCAAGTCTGGGAGAAACTGGAACTTTGGGGTAAAAAAGATCCAATTAATGTGCGAATGCTGACCGCCTTAAAAATAGCCTATTTTCAATCATTTATCCGAATAGAAGATCATTTTCTGCAAAAGGGAATGGTTGGAGCCGATGCAAAAAACATGGCTACCGCCGTTATTGCTACCGTTATGACACCTTATCTTGACCGATTTATGCAATAAATTAAGTCATTCAAGGGTAAACTAGGTAGTGGTCTCACCGTTTAGCAAGGCGATGAATTCATTTTCCGTCAAAATGGTTATGGATTGAATTTCCTCTGCTTTTTTGCGCTTCGAACCTGCTTTTTCGCCCACTACAAGAAAATCCAGATTACTACTTACGGCACTTATATTTTTCGCTCCCGCCATTTCTGCCTTTTCCTGCGCCTCTTTTCTTCCCATCACCATCAGTGTTCCGGTAAATAAGATGGTTTTCCCATTAAACGGACTATCTGCATTAACTTCTTTTGGTCTGTCCTCAGCGGTGACCTTCAGATTAACGCCCAGTTCTGCCAGTTTTTCCAACAGGGCAATATTTACCTTATCCTGAAAAAACGCAATGGCATTATCCGCGACAACAGGACCAATATCTTTTATTTGAAGAAAGCGCTCCTTATTCCAGGAGGCTAATTCCAGCACATGATCAATTTCATAAGCTAAAAGCCTGGACGCTTTTTTACCTAAATGGTGAATGCCCAAGCTATATAAAAATCGATGAATTGGATTAGTTTTAGCCTTATCGATCGCATTTTTAAGGTTATTAATTGATTTTTCCTTGAAATTATCCAACTGGATCAACTTCTCATAAGGTAAATTATAAATATCGGGTAACGATTTGATAAATCCTAAATCAAAAAATCTTTCTACAATAGACGCGCCAAGACCATCAATATCCATAGCCTCCTTGGACACATGAAAAATAATCCTCTGCAAATTTTGAGCTCCACAAACACAATGTGGACATCGCCAGGCTGATTCACCCTGTTCTCTGACTAAAGGGACGGGAGTTTCCGTCTGATTTACCGGACAGTGAGCAGGAAATTGGATTATTTTTTCCGAGCCGTCTCTTAGCTCTGGAAAACTTTTTGAGATATAGGGAATGACATCGCCGGCACGTTCAATAAGAATAGCATCGCCAATTCTCAAATCTTTTGAAGTGATAAAATCCTCATTGTGGAGTGAAATGGATCGAATGGTCACACCCGCCAGGTCTGTTGGTTTTATCTTAGCAACGGGGGTAATGGTTCCAATTTTACCCACCTGATACTCCACATCTAATAATACGCTTTGCGCTTGTTGCGCTTTGAATTTAAAAGCAATAGCCCATCGGGGATGATGTGCAGTAAATCCAGCTCTTTCCTGTAAATCTCTGGCATCAACTTTCACTACAATGCCATCAATTTCATAAGGATAAGTATCGCGTTGAATTTGCCAGTTTTCACATTTCTTAATGACTTCCTCTATATTTTTGCAAACCTCTCTTTCTGCCCCGGGGACTTTAAATCCAAGATTGGACAGAATATCCATGCTTTCATGATGAGAAGTAAATTTAGATAAAACATTTTCGTTATTCGCATCAACGGCATACCCAAAAGTATAGATAAATGCTTCCATTCCCCTTTTAGCCACCTCTTTAGGGTCTTTCATCCTCAATCCTCCGGTGGCTGTATTCCTGGCATTGGCAAATAAAGGTATTTTATTCTCTTTTCCCGTTTCATTGAAAAAAGCTAAATTTTCCTCTTTCCTTTTTTCATTTAAGCTGGCAAAAACATCCTTCCTAATTAAAACTTCCCCTCTTAATTCTGCCTTAAGTATACCTAAGCCACTAAATTTTGCGGACATGGGGATAGAACGAATAGCCTTGGCATTGGCAGTAATTTCCTCTCCTAAAACACCATTTCCCCTGGTTGCCGCCCTAACCAGCAGGTCATTTTCATAAACAAGGGCAATACTTCCCCCATCAAACTTAGGCTCAATAGCATATTCAATAGCCATGTTTGCGGGTAACTGCAATAAACGTTTAATTTGTTGATCCCATTCTAATAAATCTTCTGCATTATAGGAATTTTCAAGCGAAAGCATGGGACTCAGATGTTCCACAGAAGGCGCCTCCTCCGATAAATCGCTACCTACCCGTTGTGTCGGACTATGTTCCAATAATCTTTC
>CAMDWC010000099.1 GCA_945878825.1 Haliscomenobacter hydrossis DSM 1100 | reverse complement strand
TAGTCTTACCTACCTGTCGGGCACCTCTTAAAATAAGTGGCTTTCTAACTGGACTTAATTTCCATTTATATAGATAATCTTCAATGTTTCTTTTAAATTCCATTCCGGTACTTTTATCAAATGTAACATAATAAGGGCAAATATTCATTCATCTTGTAACAAAATAAGCCCAAATGGGTATTAGGGAACGGTTCTGTTGCTCAATGATTAGATTCTACCTGTTGTTTCTTTTTTGCGTATTATTAAAATTTAAATCGTAATTTTATCATCGCAACCGGCATTACAGTAATTTGAATTGCGATAATTATGAAATTTTATAACAGGGAAAAATCCTCTATTTTCATGAACATTTAACTTGAAATCCAAAGAGTTTTAAACTTACTACCTCTTTGAACCAGCTATCATTACGCCCATCCCTCCATCTATCCGGAAATACTGGCCCGTTATAAACGAGGCATCGTCACTGGCTAAGTAATTTACCAATTTAGCCACCTCCCACGCTTTTCCTATTCTTCCAACCAAATGCATGTCAGCGCATTCCTGTAACACGGCTTCTGGATCTGCTGAAAGATTTACAGCATCTTGCAACATTGGCGTATCGATGGTTCCAGGACAAATGGCCACACTGCGAATGCTGGGCGCATAGTCAACGGCGATGCTTCGCATGAGGCCCAATTGCCCTGATTTTGAAGTTACATACGGGGCAACTTTTTCCTGAGAATAAAATGCCTGAACACTCGATATCTGTATAACTACCCCTTTCCCATTCTTTTGCATAGATGGAATACAGTGTTTGGCGGCCAGGAAAGATCCCTTAAGATTTACTCCCATCACAAAATCCCACTCCTCTTCCGTTGTTTCTGTAACGGTGGAATACCTCTGTACCCCAGCACTACACATCAAAGTCTGTATATTTCCCCACTTTTTTTCAGTTTCCTCTAAGGCATTAATTATAGATTTTTCCTTTGATACATCGCATTTTATATAAATTAAATTATCTTTATATTTATCTAAAAAATCATCTTCTGGTTTTTCTGTATCCCAAATACATACCCGTTTACCTGCTTCCAGAAAAAGGGCTGCTGAGGCAAATCCTATCCCTTTACTTCCCCCTGTTATAACAACAACCTCATTTGTAGTAATTCCCATTTTCTTTATTTAACGTTTCTCCAAATTTAGTCATTGCATTTGTAAATACCCAAAGATTCATTTATCTTCCATAGAAAATTTACACATTTTAATGCTGCTTAAATGAAATTAGGTCTTGGTCTGTATAAAAGTTTACTGAATGATAGCAACTTTCAATTTGCAAAACAAGCGGGTGCAACCCATATTGTTGCTCAACTTATAGATTATGTAAAAGGGGGTGAGAATCCTACCTTGACTAAGGATTATCTGAATGGCTGGGGCTACTCACCAAATAAAGATATACCTTGGAAATTAGATGATCTTGTTTCATTGAGAAAAAAAATTGAAAGTCATGGTCTGAAACTGGAAGCCATTGAAAATTTTGATCCCGCCCATTGGTATGATATTTTACTCGATGGTCCCCGCAAGAATGTTCAAATGGAACAGATGAAGTTGTTAATAAAAAACGTAGGTATTGCTGGCATTCCCGTTCTGGGTTATTACTTTAGTTTGGCGGGTGTTTGGGGCTGGACAAATGTTACGGAATCGAGGGGAAATGCTCCATCAGTGCGTTTCGATGCCTCTAAAATAGATATAAATGCCCCAATTCCTAAAGGGATGGTGTGGAATATGCACTATGAAGAGGCAGGTGAAGGGCATCTGCAGGGTGTTTCATATACAGAAATGTGGGAACGATTATCGGAATTTTTACACATCATGTTGCCAGTGGCGGAAGAGAATGGGGTAAAATTGGTCGCGCATCCCGATGATCCTCCCATGGAAAATCTTAGAAATTCCGGAAGACTATTTACAAGTATTTCCCGATACGAAAGGTTGCTTGAAATTTCAAATAGCCCCAGTAATGGATTTGAACTTTGTTTGGGTACGCTTCAGGAAATGCAGGAGGGTAATGTTTATGATTTTATGGAAAAATACTTGCCGCAAGATAGAATCGGCTATATTCATTTTAGAAATGTGAAAGGAAAAGTTCCTTTTTATCAGGAGGTTTTTGTCGATGAAGGGGATTTGGATATGGTAAGGGTAATGAAAATATTGAAAAGACATGATTATGATGGTGTTCTGATTCCAGATCATACGCCTGAAATGTCTTGTGCCGCTCCCTGGCACGCAGGTATGGCTTATGCCCTTGGATTTATGAATGGCATTATTAAATCATTAAACCATTAGACATGTCCTCGTCTTTTCACCAAGAAGCTGGTTGTAAGCTTCAAACAGATTGGTTGTTGAGTAATATGCCGGTCGTTTTTTTAGAAAATAAATGGTTGAAAATTGGCATTCTTATGGGCAGGGGGAGTGATATTTTTGAGTTTACCTACAAAAAGGAATCCCTGAATCTGATGCTTAGGCTGGATAAACCAATTCATAATCCGAGAGAATATATTTCCCAGCGCAGAGATACTTTGAATCAATTTGAAGATTATTATTACGGTGGCTGGCAAGAAATACTACCTAATAGTCAGCCATTTATGTATAGAGGCGCCTCCTTAGGGCAACATGGTGAGGTTTGGCTGAATGCCTGGCAATATGCCATTCTAAATAATACAGATAGTGAAATTTCTATAAAATGCTGGAACAGACCTTTGCGCGTTCCTTTACTTATTGAAAAAATATTGACGATCAAAAAAGGTGAACCCACTTTGTTTATTGAGGAGGTTTTGACCAATGAATCTGCTGTCGATTTTTCTTATATGTGGGGACACCACATTGCTTTTGGTCTTCCTTTTTTGCAAAATGGCAGCCATATTACTACCAATGCCCAACATTTTGAAGCAGAACCTTTAATGCCTGATAAAAGAAGGTTTTCGCCGGGAAAACAGTTCACCTGGCCATTAGGTCTCGATTTGGAAGGAAATTTATCAGACGCAAGTCAGGTTCCTCCAGCCAATGATTTTCCATATTCCGAGCTACTGTATTTGTCAGGATTTCAAAAAAATGCTTATTATATTATCTCAGACGCTGAGAAAAAAGTCTCATTTAGGTTGGATTGGAATGAAGATGATTTTCCATATATTTGGTTTTGGCAGGAAAGATATGGCATACAAGATGCTCCCTGGTGGGGAAAAACATATTCTATTGCTTTGGAGCCTTGGACAAATAAATGGTCGGCTACCCCAGAAGTGGATATGGTGAAGCATCATTGGCCAGTGTTAAAACCATTTGAAAGTAAAACTACCTCTTTGAAAGCCTCCGTTTTTTAATCTTTTGAAATGTAAACTATGGAAATTAATATTACTGACTGTACCATTTTTGCCGACGGCTTGGATCATCCCGAAGGTTTAGCCTTTCATAAGGATGGCAGTCTATGGGCCGGCGGCGAAGCGGGTCAAATATATCATATTGATCAGTCTGGGAAGGTTACGCTTTTTGCAGAAACAGGTGGATTTAATCTGGGGCTTGCTTTTCATCCTTCGTACGAATGGTTAGCCGTTTGCGATCTCAAAAACAAATGTGTTTGGAAACTTAACATCGAAACTAAGAACCTTTCTGTTTTTACCAGGGGTGCTCAGGGTGCTTCATTTTCAATACCAAATTATCCGGTATTTGATAATCAGGGAAATTTGTATGTTTCCGATAGCGGGGCATTTCGGCAAATTAATGGAACTATTCAAAAGTTTACTAAGGAGGGAGAGGGAATCATCTGGCATAATGGCCCCTTTAACTTTGCGAATGGAATGGCTCTTTCACCCAAAGGAGATTCCCTGTTTGTTGTTTGTTCTTTTCTACCTGGAATTGAAAAGATTGAGATACAAAGCGATGGTAATTCGGGCATTAGATCGGTATTTGCCACTCTTCCTCAAACAGTACCCGATGGATTGGCCTTTGATGAAGATGGAAATTTACTGGTTTCTTGTTACACGCCAAATGCCATTTATAAAATTTCACCGCAGCAGGAAGTTTCCCTCCTCATTAATGATTGGGAAGCCCATACCCTAACGAATCCAACAAATATTGCCTTTGGAGGCGAGGGTAGAGCCTATTTATTCGCCACCAATCTTGGTCGTTGGCACATTACAAAAATTCCTTATAAAAAACTAAGACACCCAATATTTTAATATAAAAAAGTTAATGTATCTTAATGGTGATAAACCTCGGCCGGCAATGTGTTGGATCCGTTAGAATATCTTTGAAAAAATCAAAGGAATTTACATTATAACTGATGAGCAATTCTCCTGGTTTGGAAAGATGAGGGTATGCCTTTGCATTGTATGCGTAATAGTCTAAATCTTCCTCTAATTCCAGGCAATGCCATACGTTTCGTGTAGGAAAATATGGTCCGGTGATTGACTTCGTCATTTGAATAGACACTTCAGGTGTCATCCCGAATAGCTGATGTACCAATATCCATCGGCCATTATCGGCAGGACTCATACTTAGTTCATTAGAAACGCCTTTAGTTACTCCTCTGACTTTAGTTTTATCCGCATTCCACTTTGCCCCATCCCAATAGGTCCATTGGTCAAAATTTTCAAAATTCTCCGGTTTTACACGAGCTATGAGCAGATCCTTCTCAAGTCCCCCCGTTCCCAAAACATAAATATAGCCATCAGGATTTGGTGCACCTGCGCTTTTTGTATTTACAATGATGCCACTTCCAAAGGTCGTCATCCCAACATTTGGTACATAAGGGAATTGTAGAGGTGTTTCTATTTGTCTAACTCCTTTTTCAAAGGGTATTGGCGTGTTTTTGGGAATAGCCAATAAGGTTACGCCTACTTGATCAAAGTCGAAAAATGAGGTGATTGGATCAATATGAGTGATTCGATAAGCAAAAATATAAAGGGTGCTGTCCTTGTCAACGTTCACAAATCCATCGCCCAACCAGTAATATTCACCTGGCTTTGTATTTGGCGTGTTTGGTTTAAAAACAGAAGTGTTTTTTCCTGATTTATCGGTTGGATAATAAAATTTAAAATTTTCAGCAATAGGTTCTTTCCCCTTCAATACAGCAACTACGTTGTTTACAAAATTGAAATCTTCCTTCTTTTTAAGTGTTCCATCAGCGCCAATTTCTCCAATAACGGAGTCGCTGAAAATAAATAGGGTTTCTGTGGAATCATTTGCCTGAATATATTCTTTCCCATCCATAGGAATGGCAAAAATTCCATCTCCACCAAACCATCCTTTTTTCCTTTGGAACAGCGAATTCCAATCTTGTGCTGAGGAAGCAATCTTTTCAGATTTTTCCTGCGCGGATAAAGTGGTTAAAGAAAATATTAATAATATTAAAATGATTCCGTTAACCTGAAAAGTAGGCGTTTTCGAAATTTTCATCCTTTTTATTTTTTAAAATGTATTTAAAATAATCTTTCGTTTAAAGATAATCATTAGATTTGATTATATGTTTAAACATACTAAATATTTTTATAAAATGAATCTTTCTCTACCTACTTTTCACCCCTCGGTTTTTAATAAATCTGTTCTTTTTTTACTGATTTGGATTGGATGTTCAACGGTTTCTGCCTCGGCTATGTTGAAGCTGCCGCATATTTTCAGGAATGGTATGGTTTTGCAAAGAAATGAGGTGATTACTATCTGGGGATGGGCCGATAAAGGGCAGGACATTACTGTTAAGTTTAGAAATGTACAAAAAGTCGTCAAAACAGATGAGACAGGAAAATGGAAATGTGATATTGGGATTTTTGAAGCTGGCGGACCTTATGAAATGACTATTTCTTCCGATACAACCTGGAGTTTAAATGATATATATATAGGTGAGGTTTGGTTATGTTCGGGTCAATCTAACATGCAATATACGCTGGATATGTTGGGTATTAAGACGAGCAAAGCAGATTTTAATTCACCTTATCCCATTCATTTTTTTAATGTGCAAATTGAAACCGATCTGATTCCCTCCAGAGATATCGCAGGCGGGCTTTGGCAAAATTTAAATGAAAAATCAGCCGGTCAATTATCAGGTACTGCGTATTATTTTGCAAAACATTTACAGTCTAAATTAAATGTACCCATTGGTATTGTGGTGAGTTGTTTGGGTGCTACCACCGTTGAAACGTGGATGAGTGCTGAAGCCCTTTTACCGTTGGATGCTTTTAAATCTACTGTTGAACAAACGATGGCACCAAATAAAACTAAAATTGAATTGCTCAAGGAACTTGCTGAGTTTCGGATAGATTGGGATAAAAATTACTATCTGAAGTCTAAAGGAATGAAGGACAAATGGTATCTACCAGAAAACATGCCAAAGGATTGGATGGAGGTTAAATTTCCCCTTTTATGGGAAGATTTGGGGTATAATCATGATGGAGAAGTTTGGTTTCGGCAAAATTTTGACTGCCCATGTCCCTATGTTGGGAATCAAGGGGTAATAAGTTTAAATCAAATCGACGATTATGATCGGGTTTGGTTTAACGGTACTTTCATTGGAGAATCCTTTGGTTCCAGAAATTTCAGAAGTTATTTTTTTTCTGATTCCCTGTTGAAGGAAAAAGATAATTTGCTAGTTGTCAGGGTGTTTGATGTTGGTGGTAAAGGGGGTGTTTATACCAATGCGTTTTGGGGAAATAAAATATTAAATGGCAAATGGGAAATGAAAATGGGGGATGCCATAGATGTAAATAATTTTCCGATACCCACAGTACCCAATATGAGTGTTTTTTCTCATCCAACCGCCTTGTATAATGCAAATATTGCCCCATTGTCAGCGTATAGATTTAAGGGGGTTATTTGGTATCAGGGAGAATCAAATGCGGATAGAGCTGCGGAATACGGTGCCTTATTTCCCTCAATGATAAAGGATTGGAGAAAACTATTTAATAAACCAAATCTGCCCTTTCATTTTGTTCAATTGGCCAATTATGGCCCCATAGATAGTTTGGCTGGTCCGAGTACCTGGGCGGAATTGCGAGCTTCACAATCCGAAGCATTAAATCTGCCTTTTACCGCTTTAGCAACAGCTATCGACGTAGGTGATGCCCTGGATATTCATCCGAAAGATAAAGAAACGGTTGGTAAACGATTAGCTGAGAATGCTTTAGTGCAAGATTATGGTTTAAGGATGAAGGTAGATGCACCTAAATTAGTTAAGTCAGTTTTTTTTGATAATGGAGAGGCAGTGCTCTATTTTTCCTCCCGTTTTAAGCCAGTTGCATCAGGAATAAAAATAAATTCTTTTACCGCAGCTGGGGAAGATGGCCAGTTTTTTCCTGCCAATGCTATTCTGTCAGGGAATAAAATATTTTTAAAAAGCGAGAAAGTACTAAATCTTAAATATGTAAGGTTCGGATGGGCCAATAATCCTGGGAAATGGACACTTTATGGTGAAAATGGCAGGCCATTATTACCATTTAGGACAGACCGGTTACCGTTGTTGACAGCGGCAAATATTTTCAAATTTGATCCTTTCAGTTTTTAAACGAATTATTTTTTCAAATTATTTATTTTTTATTTTGAAAAAGGTTTGTAGTTCAAAAATTAATTGTAATTTTCAGTATGTTTAAACATATTTTATGAAATGGCGGATTGACCCGGATCTCACATTACCCTTACATCAACAAGTGGAAAAGATTATTCGCACTTTGGTAGAAAAACCTGAATACCAAAGTGGATTAATGTTTCCGAAAGAAGTAGATATTGCGAATGAATTAGGCATCGCCAGAAATACGGTCCGTACGGCTATCGCCAAGTTAGTACAGGAGGGTATTCTGGTTAGAAAAAAAGGCGTCGGCACCATGGTTGTCAGAAAAAAACTATTGACCCGATTGGATCACTGGTTTAGTTTTACGAAGGAAATGGAGGAAAAGGGACGGAAAATTATCAATTATAGGTTGGAAGTTAAATTGGTAAAAGCGCCTCCCGAATTAGCTGAGATTTTTCATATTAAACCTGATACCCGCGTAGTTGAAATTACCAGATTGAGAGGAGACGAGGAAAAACCTTTGTTATTGAGTATTTCCTGGTTTCATCCCAGAACAAAAGTTCAAATCGAACAGGATTTTACAAGACCCTTATATAAGGTACTGGAAGAAGAAAATAACGTGTATGTGACCCTTTCAAGGGAAGATATCAGCGCTATTGCAGCAACCAATGATTTAGCTGAAAATTTACAAATAAAACCCGGAGACCCCATTTTAACGAGAAATAGAACGGTTTATAGTTCTGATGGTCAGATTGTTGAGTATAATCAAGTTTTTTATAGGGGCGATGGTATTTCTTATTCGGTTGAGATTGGCCGATGATAATGGACAAAAATTAATTAAACTATTATGAAATGGAATGTACTTTTATTGCTTCAATGTTTACTTTTCGTTACGTCAAGTAGTTGGGCACAATCTGAAAAAGAACGCCTTATATCTGGTTCAGTTAAGGGTCAGGATAATTCAGAATCTCTCGTGGGGGTGAATATCACCATTAAGGGAACTGGTGTAGGCGTTGTTTCAAACGAAAAAGGACTGTATGAAATTAAAACAAAGACCGGATCTATACTGGTTTTTTCATATATCGGGTATGAGACGATAGAAATGACTGTAGGAGCTAAAGATGTTATCGATGTGCTCTTACTTCAGGAAGCTTCTGTACTTGATGACATCGTGGTTGTTGCGTATGGACAGGTGAAAAAGAGTGATCTGACGGGTTCAGTGTCCTCTATTTCCGGCGAATCGATTAGTAGACTGGCGCCTATTTCCGTAGATCAGGCACTACAAGGCAGAGCCGCCGGTGTCCAGGTAACTCAGGTCAGCGGAAGGCCCGGAGGTGAAACTTCTATAAGAATTAGGGGTACAAGTTCTATAAATGCTGGAAATGAACCTCTTTTTGTCATTGATGGTATGTTAATTACCAATGACAATGGTCAGCTAAATGGTGGTGCCGTGGCAGGTTCTCCGCTGAATGGATTAGCTTCTATTAATCCGGCTGATATCGAATCTATTGAAATATTGAAAGACGCAAGTGCAACGGCGATGTACGGTGCAAGAGGCTCCAATGGCGTAGTAATTATTTCCACAAAAAGAGGTAAGGCGGGTACTTCCCGCATTAGTTTTGATTCCTATCAGGGCATTCAAACGGTAACAAAAAAACTGCCGATGTTAAATGGTCAGGAATTTGCCCAATATATGAATGCCTTTAATGCAGACGCTAAATTACCTGTCGATGTTCGTTATTTTATTCCAGAAAGAATTGGACAAGGGACTGATTGGCAGGAAGCTATCTTTAGACAAGCAAGAATGCATAGCTATCAATTGAATGTTTCAGGAGGTAATACAAAAACAAAATTTGCCGTTTCAGGGGGCTATGTTTCACAAGATGGTATTATTTTAAACTCTGATTTTAAAAATTATACGTTTAGAATAAATATTGATCAAGAAGTTAATTCCTGGATAAAAACAGGAGCAAGTTTGAGTAGTAGTAATATTCAATCTCGTGGTGTATTAACAGGTGCTCAAAGCAGTGGTACAGGGGTCCTCTTGCCTGGTGCGGTAACAACAGCCTTACTTTTCCCTTCTTCTTTGCCTGTCCTGGATTCTACCCGCGCAGGTGGATATACCTATCAGGATGACAGAGGAAGAAATCTGGCAAATCCTGTGGCGGATGCCTTAGAAACTGATAATATTTCAACGAATGTTAGAACCATTGGTAATTTCAATACCACATTTACCCTGGCAAAGGGATTAGAATTTAAAGTAAATCTTGGTGCGGATATATTTTCAGTAAGTGAAAACAGATTCGTTCCAAATTTCTTGAAAAGAGGCGAAAGTACCAATGGTGCAGCTGTTCTGGCAAGAATTAATGGCCGCTCCTGGCTGGCAGAATATACGATGAATTATAATAAGACCATTGGAAATAATCAATTGAATTTTCTTATTGGAAATACTTATCAGGGCTTTTTTAGCGAAAGGATTTTCTTGTTTACTTTTGATTTTCAAGATAATAGAACAGGTTACCATTCAATAGCAGCAGGCCTGAATCCTCAACCTCCGGGAAATGGAGAATCAACCTGGGGGATGATTTCCTATTTGAGTAGAGTGAACTGGACGCATAAAGATAAGGTGCTTTTTACTTTAACTGGTAGAGTGGATGGTTCATCTAAATTTGGCATTAATAATAAATACGGATTCTTTCCCTCCGCAGCTCTCGCTTATAAATTACATAAGGAATCTTTTATTTCTGATTTGGATATCTTTTCAACCCTTAAGGTTAGATTAAGTTACGGCATCATAGGTAATCAGGAGATTGCTTCTTTCTCATCATTGGCAACGATTGGTAATCTCGGAGAAGGTGTTTTCGATGGTACGGAATTTTATAAAGGGAAAGAACCATTACGCTATCCTAATCCTGATTTGAAATGGGAGAGAACTCATCAGGCAGATTTAGGACTGGATATGGAATTCAATGACGGTAAGATTTCCGTTGTTTTTGATATTTATCAGAAAAGAACGCGTGATTTATTACTTTATGCCCCATTGCCTACAACTTCTGGATTTGGATATTACCTCACAAATATTGGGGGACTTAAAAATACTGGGGTGGAATTGGCATTGACAACCACGAATATAGATTCTAAATTGTTTTGGAGCACAACCTTTAACGTTTCCCATAATAGAAATATAATTACGGCTCTGGCGTCAGAAAGAGACATTCCGATTGGGGGTATCCTGAATGTTCCAACAGGTTGGAGTATTTTGAAAAAAGGAGAGGCAATAGGTACCTTTTATGGGTATAAATCTGCTGGATTGTTTCAATCTGCAGAGGAAATTAAATCTTCAGCAAAAATAAAAGGTCAAACGCCTGGTTTGGGTGACAGGAAATATGTGGATCTAAATGGAAGAGATGCCAAAGG
>CAMDWC010000098.1 GCA_945878825.1 Haliscomenobacter hydrossis DSM 1100 | reverse complement strand
AAATGTGATATATAATCTTTTTGACTCAATCTTTTTTCTATAAAATGGAAAACAAGATATTCATTTTCATAAGATTTTATCTTTGACATGGTTTTTAATTCATTTCCACAGCCAACAAAATAAAAGTTTACTTTTCGATCAAGTTTTTCAGTTGAAAGCTTAAATAATAATTTTACAATGAGGGATACATCTTTGAAATAGGGGTTCAGGCTTCCAATCATGGAAAAATTCACATCAGGTGAAGTATTTTCTTTTTTTTCTGGAAAAGAACTATCACAGACTTTTAGGGGTAAAATACTTGTATTATTAGGAGTTAATTCCGGAAAATTATCCAGTGCATAATTTAACATTTCTGGTTCCGGAAAGGAATAAGCAGTGATTATATCCTTAATTTTTTTTAAATCTTTAAAATAATTTTGAATAAGACATTCTTTTATAAGGAACTTGGTTAGCTTGACTACATCTGTCCAACTTTCAGGGAATATCAGATGTTGAGTAGGATTAAAAATTTTATTGATATTATGAATTCGCAACACTATAGTCTTTCCTTTTAAAGGTAAATACGCATGTATGCTTTGAGAAATGGTGTTTATAAAAATAAGATCTGATGCAAGGATTACGTCAAGGTTATTTTTTATGCATTGGGCATGGTGCATATTATTTGGGCATAATGTCCATATATGTTCTTCTTTTATCGGAACCGCGTCCTTAATGGTGTCGTAAATTTCATGTCGGGTGACAAAATGGACAATTAAATTGTCATGAGAATGACCCTTGTCAAATATCTGTGCTAAACCAAAAATACATTCTGGGTGAAAATCCAACTCAATGATACATATTGTTTTCATAGTAGGTCGTCTAACAATTTTGATAGTTCACTCTGTTTATTATCCCAACTTAATGTATCCTTCAAATGAGATGGAATATTTGGCGTTTCGTAAGCTTCGTTGATCCATAATGTATATAATTTCATGAGTTCACGCTTTAATTTTTCCAAATCTTCGGTTTTTCCATACTGATAAACAGATCCAATTTGTAAGGTTGTCAATAAATGCGACAAATCGCTATTTTCGATCCCCTTGACCAAAGAAATGATATAATTTCCTGCGCCTATGTATTCATATAATTTAGCGGGTATAGTACCTCCCAGACTACCCTCTGACCAGGTTAACATGAGGTTGATATGGGATTTTTGCTGAATTTCTAAAGAATGATTTCTCTCTGTAATATTTTCAATGTAAAATGCATTAAATAATAAAGGATAGGTATCACAGAATGACTTCCATTTGGCGATATCTTTTCCCATATAAATGATTTTCAACTTATTGACCTGTATTTTTTCAGAAAATACTAAATGGGTTAATGCCTCAAAAAGTAGGCTAGGATCTCTTAAATCATGATATAGTGACCCAGTATAAGTGATGGTAAATTGTTCTGAACTATGAGTTAAGTTTTCTCGGAAATCTACGCCATTTTTAAAGGTGGTAGCATCATTATTTAATGAATCAATGCTATTTTTCACTCCCTGGGAAGTGGCTATATTAAGATTCGATTGTTTTAGTATTTTTCGCCATAGGTAATTTTGTAGACTTGGAATGATTGTATTTTTCCTGATAGGGTCATAAGGGGCGTCTTGAAAGCTATTAATCCATATAATATGAGGATAATTTATTTTAAGTAAAAATCCAATTAAAACATTGGCAGTAGGCCTAAAACTAGTAATTACGAATGTTTTTGCCCTTGTTCTTTTGATTATTTTTTTTGCTTTGCTATAACCGTCAATAAGGTATAATAACCCACCCTCCCCAACGAGTAAATTGAATGGAATGGACTCATTTGCTTTTATGATCCATTGGATTAATTTATTTTGTTTAACAGATTCAGGATAGTGGGTATTTTTATTCTTTGAATAAAAACGCTGGATGATAGTCCTGTAATCAATGGTGTTTATTAATTCTATGGATTTGAATGAACTCAAATCTGATTCCTCTTTTGGAAGAATTTGTTGATTGGACGTCGTTAAAATGTATAAATCAGAAAAAATTCTATGGAATATTTGAGCTAAATGAAAATTGCGGATAACCCCAACGGACTTTATGGGTGGAAAGTAATAGGAGATAAAAATACAGGTTGAACTTTTAATTTCAGACTCGACCACCCTTTTTTCCTATAAATGTAAATAAATTAAATAACTTAAGTTTAGGAGTAAATGATAAGACCTTTATACCGGGATATTTCATTATTCCAAATTGGATTTACCCCACTTTTTAATGTTATCCTTTCTATCGTTTTAAAAATAATTTCTCCTGATCAGCACCAAATTCAACATTATTTTAACCTATTTCATAGATGCTTTTCACTCTGAATTCAACAAACTCCCCGCAATTTTAGGTGACTTAATTAATTTTATTTAAAACATTTGAAAACAGTTTTGGGTAGTTCGAATTGAACATGACTTACTTCAACGATATAAAATGCTATGCATCAAAGGTTTTGGTGTTCAATTCAACCCCATCGACAGTATAATGAGTAAATTGTATATGGTTCGTATCTCTTACCTGGGAGATTTTTACGCTTAAAAAGCCTCCAACGATATTCAAATATTCATGTTCCGGATAAATTTCACTTTTTCCATCAACCGGTATGCTGGTGCTAACATCTCCATAAAACTCTTAAAGATAAACTTTCTTCTTTTCATCATTACCCAAATATTTTTATTTCACTTTTACTTGCCCACCATGCCCAAAGGATTAGAATAGGTTGTCCTATCAACAATCGGATCCATGATTTCAACGGGGTCATTTCAATGGATCCAATAATGAATTCCCCCTTTTGAATAAAATAAATATGGCTTGGTATAAAAGCTATCAACATGATTATTATACATTTAGCGGCAAATAATCGCGTTCTACTAGGTATAAGTAGTAAAGCCAGGGCAATTTCAAAGACCCCTGCCAGTATATTTATCTCTTTAACCCATTGAGACAGATAGGGAGGAATAACAGGTAAGTAAAATGTAGGGGATGCAAAATGATTATAACCTGCGAACAGATAAAAACCTATTAATAGAAAGAATAATGTGTTTTGGAGGATATTTGTTTTCATCTCTAAATATATTGAATTTTTCGATGGCTATTCAATACGATAGGTTATCTTTTCATTAAAGAGGAATAAAAGTTTAACAATCTGTTGGGTTTTTATTTCTTATGGCCGATGATACGTTATAAGCCCGATTATTTTATGAATTAACAGGGTATCGCTGGCTTCGTATAGTTATTCCCAAAAAGCCAAGTAGGATCCACAAATGTCTGAAATTTTGTATGTCCGTTGAAATGGCTTCCAGCATGAAATAGGAAAAGGAACAAACGAAAAGCCATTTTAAACCACTAGAATCAGGTAATCGGACGACTTCTTTATAAATGGTGAACATAAGGAAAAGTAAGGCTAGAAATCCTGAAATTCCATATTCTGCCAAGATCCCTGTGTAAGTTGAAAGGGGGTCGTACACGGGTCTTGAAATGGTTTCTTCAGTTTCTTTATATTTTAAATTAATGATATTCAATAAGTTCCCCCCTCCGCATCCAAAAAAAGTGTGTTCAATAAATTCCTTTATGGCATTTTCTTTTTGCACATAGTACCAGGATTTATATAAATAATAATTATCTATTCTTAAAAATGGGATAGCCAGACCATAGACTTCTTTTTCCCGGAATGGTTTTTTGGTTACCATAATATGGGTTAATAAAATTGAACTTATAATAAGGAAAGCAGCGAAAATCCGGATGAATATTATTCCTTTGTTTTTACTTTTTAAATGCGAAATAATATATAAAACCAATATAGCTAAAATAAATGGCAGAGATTTTCCATATGTGCCAAGCAACATTAGTCCTATTAATACCATCGAAAGAATCAAGTCTCTTTTTTTAATAGGAATAACTTTAATTTTTCCATCCATTAACGCTATAATTATCCAAAAAGGAATACTTAGAATACTAACCAGCATTACAGGTTCATTGGTTAAGGCTTTTAACCGATATAAATCACCAAAATAGGGATAAGAATAAAAGATTTGAAATACACCTATGTTTATATGTTGTGTTAGTAATATTAAGCCTATAAAAAGGGTAATTATAATTAAAGTCAGTTGCAATGAAAATGTTTTGACAAAGAATAGTTCTATTTCTTCCGCCTTAGAATGAAAAAATATAAATTGAATTAAAATATATAAACAAATCAAATAAAATTGCCCGGAAAGTTCAATGAAAGTGGTCACATTAAAATGTAAAATTAAATTTATAGTTCCTGTCAAAAGCCATAGCATTATAGCTTTATCTAAGGTTGTCATTTTAATATTTTTCCAATCAACCCATTTAATTTGGGGAATAGATAGGAGTATTAGAATTACAAATATTATTTCGGGAACTTGAATTTTACTATTAACCAGGGGTAGCCAAATAATTTTTTGAAATGGGATGGTTATAATATAGAGGCAAAGTAATAGTAGGTAGTTTTTTTTATTTTTAAGATTATAATAGCCGGATTCTCCCATTTTCAATATGTGTTTATTTTAATATTTCATATACAATATCATTAATTTGGTTTGCTATTATAGCATCATCAAATTCATTACAGGCTTTTATTCTTCCTATTTCTCCCATTAATTTCTTTTCTTCCGGAAGGAGAGATAAGAATTTTAAGAATGTATCTGCCAGCTCCTTTGAATTCTTAATTTCCACTAAGTATCCATTTTCTCCATCTTCCACTGCTTCTCTACAACCTGCTGTTTGAGAAGTAATGATTGGTTTTCCCATAGCCATGCCTTCTGTAATGGTTCTGGCTATTGCTTCGCGGTAGGAAGGTAATACAACGCAATCGGATGAGGCAATCACCTCTCTTATATCTTTAACAAAACCAAGATATTGGATTATTTCATCTTCAACCCATTGGATTAATTCTTTTTTATCAATGGTTGCGGGATTATTCTCATCTATTTCCCCAACGATTAAAAATTCAACATCATTTCGCTTTTCTCCCACTATTTTGGCAGCTTCTACAAATTCCCTTATCCCCTTATCGTATAATAATCTACCTATGAAGGTGAATACTGTTTTTTTTCTTTCTTTAGTATTTTCCATTGGTTTATACCATTGGGTATTAACGCCACAACCTTTTATAGAAACAGATTTTTGTTTAGTTATAATATTTAAAGCTTCGAATAGTTCCCTATCCTCAATGTTTTCAAAGATGAATTTTTCATTGAACCTGCCAGAAATTTTATATAGGGTGGTGACTATACTTTTCAGGAGGCCACCGTGTATAAAAGGGTAACCTAATCCGGTTATAATGGCAATTGATTTTAAATGTAAACTTTTAGCAGCAAGACTTCCATAAATATTTGGTTTGTTTGTAAAATGAAGTATTACATCGGGATTGATTTTCTTATAAATACGCCTTAGCTCTAAAAACAATCTAATATCAGTCAATGGATTGACGCCATCTCTTACTAAACGTTGCAGATTATAGTGTAGAACGGAAGGATATTTATCTTTATAAATCAGGTATTCATCTACGGGTGCGACTACAATTACTTTAAATCCCTCACTTAAAAATTTTTCAATCAGATTTAATCTAAAATTATAAATATTCCATGTGGTATTAGCTACCAAAGCAATGATTCTCCCCTTCTTGTTCTCTTTCATATATCGTTCTTTCAAACCTATATTCGTTTAAAAGGGGTAAATATAGTGGTTAAATTGGATTAAGTGGTGGGACTTTAATAAAATTAGTAGATGGTTAACTATTGATATGTTATGGATAAGGATTTACAGATAAACCTGAAGGCATTAAAGTTTTTCCCCGCATATTATCTACTTTTTTTAAATCGGCCTGTATACTATTAAATTTTGGTAAATGATCCTTTTTCCTGTTTATGGTTAATATAATTATTTTATTTGTGGATTTATCAAAAGAGATTCTTTTGGTTTATTCTTGGATAGAAAATATATTTATCCTAATAAATAGGCTGTCTAAAATGCCTGGAGGCATTAAAAATATTAGTACGGATATGGTGGCGCTATGCCCCTGTGAGTTCATACGAAAGTATACAATTACGAATAAACACTATGTATATAAGAAAGACGTTGTCTGTATTCCTCAAAATTCTGTAAAATTCTGATTCAGACTTAGTGTTAGGGATAAATATTAAATCAAAACCTATTGGGGAGAAGGCGAGAAACATCGCGTCTCTAAGATAATTTTGTGTAATATCCTATGGTGCATCGGGCATAAGTTCAGAAAATTATCCATTTTTTATCCTTTACCATCACAAAGGCTTATTAGCTCAATGTATAAAGTAGCATAAAAAAAGAGGCTATCTTTTAAGACAGCCTCTTTTTTTGCATTCAATTAAGATAATCTGTCTTACTTTTTTATAAGAAATTTTGATAATAATTGATTTTTAAAATGTTCATAATTCACCTCCATTTCTATGGAAACTTTTTCTTTATTTGCCAATATAGCTAGTCTTTCCGGTACGTTTATGGTACGTCTCAATATTCTTTCCACGTCGGGTTTAAATTTTGATGAATGTGCTGTTTCCAATATTATTCCATAGGTGTTTGCATGACTTTCCATGTACTTTTTTAACGCATAATACCCCACAGCAGCGTGAGGATCTATGATATAGTTGTAATTTTGATAAACTTCTTTGAGTGCATTTTCCGTTTGGGTATCATCTACGGCTATTCCCGTGATTTCATTTTTTACATTGTTCCACGTGGAACATTCTTTTGAATTACTTTCAAAAAGATCTAAAATTCTAGGGAAATTGGATGGATTTCCAACGTCCATCGCATTTGATAAGGTTCTAACAGCTGGTTTGGCTTCATATTCCCCTGTCGATAAATAATCAGGAACTACTTTGTTTACATTGGTTGCGGCTATAAAGTGATAGATTGGAAGACCCAGCTTTTTTGCCATTAGCCCTGCTGTAATATTGCCAAAATTACCACTCGGCACTACGTAGGTTATGTCTTTGGTCTTTCTTATGTTTTTTGATATTTGCCTGTAGCTTTCGAAGTAATAAAAGGATTGAGGAATCAAACGAGCAATATTAATGGAATTGGCAGAAGATAAGCGTAGTTGAGTATTTAAATCCTTATCGAGAAATGCTTCTTTTACCAGCGCCTGACAATCGTCAAAAGTACCATTTATTTCTAATGCATGTACATTACCTCCCAGGGTGGTTAGTTGCTTTTCCTGCAACTCACTTACTTTTCCTTTTGGATATAGAATAACAACACTAAAGCCAGGAACGTGATGAAATCCAAAGGCAACAGCTCCACCCGTATCTCCGGAAGTGGCTACAAGTATGATTAATTCTTGGTTATTGTCACCATTGTAATATTGCATTATTCTGGACATAAATCGCGCGCCAAAATCTTTAAAGGCTAAGGATGGTCCATGAAACAATTCTAAAGTGGCAATTTCATCATTTAAGAGATAATTTGGCGCAGGAAAATTTATAGCGTCGTAGGTAATTTCGGCTAATTTTTCATCGGAAATAGATCCTTCAAAAAGATGTTTTGCTATCTGAAAGGAGTTTTCCTGAAAAGAGTTTTCCTCAAATTTTTCCCAGAATGTAAGAGGTAAAGGTTTAATTTTAGACATGTATAAACCATTATCAGGAGGCAAGCCTTCCATTATCGCTCTTTCTAAGTTGACAACAAACGCTTTATTTTTTGTGCTGTAAAGTTTCATGAATATATCTTTATTAGGATAGAACTACGGCTCCTCCCTGATTTATTTTCCCCGTGTACAAAGTGGCAGGAATGCCGTGTAGTTCAAAAATATTTTTCATTGTTAACCCTGCTTTTTGGGCAGCCGTTTCTCCTTTAAAAAGGGCGAAAATAGACGGTCCAGCACCAGAGATACTGCATCCTAAGGCATCCATTTTTAAAGCCATATTTTTTATTTCATAAAAATGAGGTATTAATACAGCTCGTTGAGGTTCAATGATATGATCTGTCAAAGATCTTCCAATCAGTTCATAATCGGAACGATAGAGTCCGGCAATGAAAGACGCCAGATTTCCAGTTTGTGCAATACACTTTTGAAGGGAAATGTTAGATTTAAGTATATTACGGGAGTCTCTTGTTAGAACTTCCACTTCAGGGTAAATTACCGCTGCTACCAGATCGTTGGGAATGGGTAGTGAAGTTATGTCAAGAGATGCATTATCGCGAATTAAAATGATACCTCCAAGTAAGGAGGGCGCAACGTTATCGGCGTGATAGGAACCATCGGCAAGTTGCTCCCCCAGGACGGCAAAATGTAGTAACTCTTTTTTAGTCAGAGGATTTCCTAACAAAGTATTTACGGCAAAAACGCCAGCCACCGCACTGGCAGCACTGGAACCCAGCCCACTTCCAAAGGGCATTTTTTTGTGGATATCCAGTTCAATGCCTATCTCGCTTTTTCCAAGGAAATTCAATAGTGCCTGCGCCGAAAAAGTAGCCGTATTTTTTTCAGGGGAAAATGGCAAACGGTTCGTTCCGGTAATCTGGCCAATACTCATTCCCTTTGCGTCAGAAAATCGCGCAACTACCTCATCTCCGGGACTCTCCAAGGCAAAGCCTAAAATATCATAACCTACCCCAATATTAGCCACCGAGGCGGGGGCAAAAACACGAATCTCCATAAGATTAATTGAGTTGATTGGCAATTTTAATGATTTCAGAGAAAATACCCGCTGCGGTAACCTCCGCTCCAGCGCCAGGCCCTCTAATCACCAATGGCCTTTCCTTGTAACGTGAGGTAGTAAAAACAATCATGTTATCGCTTCCACTTAGTTGGGAAAATGGATGTGTATCAGACATTTTTTCCAGTGAAATACTGGCTTTTCCCTCCTCTAGTTTAGCCACCATACGAAGCACCTTGTTTTCTGCTTTAGCCTCTAAAAATAGCTTTTCAAAGGTATGATTTTCAGCTGATAAGGCTTTGATAAAAGCAGGTACATCGGGTGCTTTTTGACAATTTTCAGAAAGAACAGAGGTGATAATTACCTCATCGCTTTCTATCCTTGCTCCTGCTTCTCGGGCCAGAATGATGAGTTTTCTTCTTAAATCAATACCATTTAAGTCAATTCTTGGATCTGGTTCGGTGTAACCTAAAGCCATCGCTTTTTCAACCATTTGGCTGAACGTATGGTCATTATTTCCAAAAGTATTAAAAATATAAGAGAGAGAACCCGATAAAACAGCTTCCATTTTAATGATTCTGTCCCCACTATTTATCAAATCGTTCAAGGTGGAAATAACAGGTAAACCCGCGCCGACATTTGTTTCGTACTGAAACATAACGCCTCTCTTTCTGCTTAACGATTTTAAGGCGGCGTATTTGTCATAAGCAGAGGAATTGGCTATTTTATTTGGCGTGGAAATTGAAATGCTGGCATTCAAAATCGCTTCGTAAAAATGAGTTATTTCTTCGTTTGCCGTATTATCAATAAAAATGGAATTGGGTAAATTGATATGCTCCATTTCTTCTACAAAAGTTGAAAGTTGGCTGGTCTCACCCATTTCATTTAACGTCTCCTTCCATTGGTTTAATGGAATACCTTCCCGGCGAATAATCATTTTTTTACTATTGGCTAAACCGATAAGCTTTAAGTCTAGGGAAAGTTCTTTTTTTAGAAATTCTTCCTGGGCTAATATCTGGTTTAAAAGGGTACCACCTATCAAACCGCAGCCAACCATAAAAAGATGAATTGTTTTGGTATGAGAAAGGAAAAATGCCTCATGCATTACGTTTAATGCTTTAGACTCATCTAATCGACTGATAACGACAGAGATATTCAGCTCCGATGAACCCTGTGCAATAGCCGCTACATTAATTCCATTTTTACCCAAGGATTGAAATAAACGCCCAGCCACGCCAGGGAAATATCGCATTCTTTCTCCAATAACAGCTACCACGGCCAAATCCGTTTCTACTTTTAAGGTATCAATCAGCCCATTTTGTATTTCTGTTTCAAATAATCCTTCCACAATTTCCTTTGCTAACAGCGCCTGATCAGGTTGAATGGCAAACGAGATGGAATGCTCGGAAGACCCTTGGGTTATAAGAATGATATTGATGAATTTTTGGGCTAAGCCTGAAAATAATCTGCCAGAAATACCTGGAACCCCAATTAATCCACTTCCTTGCAATGTAAGTAATGCAATATGTTGGATGGAGGAAATACCTTTGACAGGATTATCACTCATTTCAGCATGATTTGAAACGAGGGTGCCTTCAAAGGTAGGATTAAAAGTATTTTTAATGTAAAGGGGTATCTTTTTTGTTAAGGCTGGTTGAATTGTTGGTGGATAAATGACTTTTGCCCCAAAATGTGACATTTCCATAGCTTCAGCATAAGTCATTTTGTGAATGGTAAACGCTTGTGGAACTTTCCTTGGATCAGCCGTTAAAACGCCATCTACATCGGTCCAGATTTCGATAGCCTCAGCGTCTAAGCCTGCACCAAGGAGTGCAGCCGTATAATCGGATCCTCCCCTTCCCAACGTTGTGGTTAATCCTCCTTTTCCAGCACCAATAAAACCTGTAACTATTTGAATTTCATTTGTTTGGGAATAAAATTCTTTGATTTTTAGATAAGTATTGTTTAAATCAACTTTCGCATTTCCAAAGTTCTTATCGGTCTTTATTATTTTTCTCGCATCTAAATAAGCTGCCGGAATGCCCGCTTGTTTTAGTACGTGCGAAATTATAAAGGAAGAACTTCTTTCACCAAAACTCAATACATAGTCCATGGTCCTTAATGAAGCTTCTCTAACCAGAAAAACGCCGTGAAGTAAATTTTTTAATACTTCCTGATTATTTTCCAGTTCAGCAATGACAATACTTCGGGTGGGCTCAATAAGTAAAGATTCGGCAGCTTCAAAATGACGTAAACGGAACTGTTCGTGTAAATTAAGATAGCTGTTATCACCATTCGCAGCACGTTGACTCATTTCAATGAGCTGATCTGTCACTCC
>CAMDWC010000097.1 GCA_945878825.1 Haliscomenobacter hydrossis DSM 1100 | reverse complement strand
AGTGGTTATCATTTACACGAAGCAGGGGCACCCGCTGAACTGGAACTTGCCTATACACTAGCTGATGGCCTGGAATATGTCCGTGCAGGACTAAAAGCCGGCCTTGAAATCGATGAGTTTGCACCCCGGCTTTCCTTCTTTTGGGCTATTGGTATGCAGCATTTTAATGAAATCGCAAAACTGAGAGCGGGGAGATTGCTTTGGGCCAAGTTAATGCGTGAATTTAATCCGAAGAATGCTAAGTCTTTATCTTTAAGAACCCATTGCCAAACGTCGGGTTGGAGTCTAACGGCACAAGATCCCTTCAATAATGTTTGTAGAACTACCATTGAGGCTTTGTCTGCTGTTTTTGGTGGAACACAGTCTTTACATACCAATTCCTTGGATGAGGCAATGGCGTTACCTTCCGAGTTTTCCGCTAAAATAGCCAGAGATACTCAGATTTATCTCCAAAAGGAAGCGGGAATTACTCAAGCCGTTGACCCTTTCGCTGGTTCATATTACGTAGAATCACTCACTCATGATCTGGTGGTTAAAGCATTAACTTTAATTGAGGAAGTTGAAGCGCTGGGTGGAATGACAAAAGCTATTGTCCAGGGTTTACCCAAAATGAGAATTGAAGAGGCGGCAGCTAAAAAACAAGGTAGCATTGATACAGGTAAGGATAAAATCGTTGGGGTAAATATTTTTCCATCCGAAAATGTTCCGTTAATCAATCTGTTAGATGTCGATACCCGGAAAGTTCGCGATATTCAAATAGAAAGACTTCAAAAAATTAAAGCTAATAGGAATAATCATGCGCTTGAAATAGCCTTAGATGAACTTGAACAAATAGCCATTTCGGGAAATGGAAATTTATTGGAGGTGGCCGTTAAAGTCGCCAGACTTAGAGGTACCTTAGGTGAAATATCTTATACCCTGGAAAAGGTTTTTGGTAGGTATAAACCAGTAAATCATACTATTTCTGGTGTTTATGGAAAAGAACTCGCTATGGATGCCGATTTTATTCATGCTATGGAGCTTTCTGACCAATGGGAAGCATTGGACGGTCGACGACCAAGAATTCTGATTGCTAAACTGGGTCAGGATGGTCACGATAGGGGTGCAAAAATTATCGCCACTAGTTTTGCTGACGTTGGCTTCGATGTCGATTTAGGTCCGTTGTTTCAAACGCCTGGTGAAGCTGCCAGGCAAGCCGTTGAAAATGATGTTCATATTTTAGGCATTTCATCTCTCGCCGCTGGGCATAAAACACTTGTTCCCGATACCATTGAAGCCCTTGCTTTATTCGGTCGGTCTGATATTAAAGTTATTGTCGGGGGGGTAATTCCTCCAGCCGATTATGATTTTTTATACCAAGTCGGAGTAAGCGCCATATTCGGACCAGGGACTAAAATTGCCCATGCTGCTACTACTTTGTTACAGCTTATGATTAAAGATAAAGTAAATTGAACTACTCGATTATATTCTCGAAGTTTATTATAAAATTGATAATCAGTAAATAGGTTTATAACTAAGCGTTATTTTTGTTTATAATATTATATTTTTGGTAGGCTAAATGATTTTTCCAACGCAGTCAAAGATGAAATAATAAAAACCTTTATAAGGGATTACTGAGTAAAAACCCAACCAGGTTATTTTTTTTTGAATTACATACTATTTGAGAGGTTTCTAAGATTTAAATGACGGAAAAACGGATAAGGCCTAAATAATATTCTGAAAAATGAATCCAAAATGTTAGATACTCAATGGATAATAATTGGATGGGCTAAAATTGCAATAGAATAATTGGAACAAAATTATCGGGCTCTCTTTGCTCCGAAACTTCAGTTATTTTTTGAGGTTTAAACTGGCACGCAGAGAAAATGGGTAAGGAATATAGGGAAAAGAAGATAGCTAAGAAACTATGTGTGTATAATCGCATAATCTTATCTATTCATTTTGTTAGAATTTCTATTTTATTTCTTCCCAAGACTACATAATGGTCGTTTTCCAGTTGTTTTAGTAACCTGGATACGGCTTCCCTGGACGCATTTAAATCGTAGGCTATTTCCTGGTGTGTGGTTTGCAATATTTTTGAATGCAATTTTTGCGCTTTATTTTGTAGATAGGCGAGCAAGCGTTCATCCATTTTTTGAAAAGCAATACTGTCAATAGTTTTCAATAATTCCTGCATGCGAAGTTCATAACTTTTCATAACCCAATTGCGCCAGCTTGCATATTTTGACATCCATTCGTCCATATACTTTGACGGAATACTAATTAGCATGGTATCTTCTTCGACGATAGTTCTAATTTCACTTTTTTTATTCATAAGACAACAGGTGAACGACATGCTACAAGTTTCCCCATTAGAAAGGTAAAAAAGAAAAATTTCATTTCCGTCAGTGTCTTCTCTTACCGCCTTGATTAAACCGGAAATGATTAAGGGCATACTTTTAATATAGCTTCCTATATCGAGGATAATGTCACCACTTTTAAAAGTAATAATCTTACCAACGGAAGCTATTTCATCTTGTAGTGATTTTTCAGCCAATTGGGGGTATTCTGTCCTTATATAGTTTAAAATTAGAGAGGTATCCATTTTAATTCCAATAAAAGCTTAAAAATTATTTGTCCGTTGGCGGGTCATATTTCACCATTAGATTTAGCCAGACAGACCTGGATAATCTGAAGATATATACGAAAAATACAGCTAAAACAGCAATTAATGCCGCAAAAGAGGCGGTAGTATTCCATTTGAATATCCAATGTAAAAGCAAAACAAACGCGATGGAGAACCAGCCTGTAAATATGTAAGAAATGAACATGGCTCCGTAATAGAAACCAGGTTCTGGAAAGAATTTTTGTTCGCAATGAGCACAGGAATCGTTCATATCAAAAGGTTTCGAAAATGAAAAAGTACCTGTTGGGTACAAATCACCTTTCGCACATTTTGGGCACTGGAACGCGAATGTGGTATAGGCTTTATTTCCTTTTTTTGCTTTGGGCATAATTTACTTCTTTTTTGCTATAAACTGTACTAAGGCAGCTTTACCTTGATGGAAAGGACCTTCATCAAGGACTCTTTCTGTTTTTGCCAGGTGTAAAATATTCATTGATTTAAAATCATTTGCCAACTGCTCTACATCCATTAACATATCTTTCTTTTTTGGGCCTCCCGAATATAATGCTATCTGATCGGTATGAAAGGCTTCCAAACAAATTAATCCTCCAGGTAAAAGCGAGGAAATGACAGATGCATGGAAAGTGGCTCTCTCCGAAGGCGGCAAATGTGCGAAAAATAAACCTACAACATCGTAGGTTTCAGGGGTAAAATCGAAAGATGATATATCGGAAGTGAGGTATTCAATGGATACATTTTGCTCGCTGGCTAAAAGTTGTGCCTTATGTTTAGCCTCTGTACTGAAATCAAAGGCGGTAACTTGATATCCATGTAGTGCTGCAAAGACAGCGTTTCTTCCTTCGCCTTCCGCAGGAAGAAGTAATTTTCCGGGGATGTTTAATTTTTGATATATGAAATCTCTGAAAAATGAATTAGATTTTTTACCGTAAACGTATTCTTTTGAAATATAACGTTCATTCCAAAATGATGCATCCATTTTCTGCGTAATTTAAATAAAAAAAGGCGGCATAAAATATAATACCGCCCTTTTTATTTTTTGTGCCCAGGACAGGATTCGAACCTGCACACCCTTACGAGCACTACCACCTCAAAGTAGCATGTCTACCAATTTCACCACCTGGGCAGATGGAATAATTAATATAATTTTCAAAATTAAATATTTAGACGGATAAAAAGCAATAATTGCTTTTCTTTATTTTGATTATATGTCAAAGCCATTGGACACAGCGGCATGTCGCAACCTTTGTAAGAAGGGCGATGCAAAAATAAAATCATGTAGTATCTCATTGTCACTGGACATAATCTCGTCTTTATTCCCTTGCCAACAAATTTTACCTTCATGAAGAAGTATCACATTATCGCCAACTTCCATCACAGAGTTCATGTCGTGGGTGTTAATGATGGTAGTCATATTATTTTCAATAGTAATGTCTTTAATCAGTTCGTCAATGACTAAAGAAGTTTTTGGGTCAAGGCCTGAATTGGGTTCATCACAAAAAAGATAAGAGGGGTTTAAAACAATGGCCCGCGCAATACCTACTCTTTTCTGCATACCACCACTTAATTCCGATGGAAATTTTGCATTAATCCCGTCTAAACTAACCCTATTTAAACACGTATTTACCCGATCAGATTTTTCTTTTTTTGTCATTGCGGTAAACATATCCAGTGGAAAACGAATATTTTCTTCTACCGTTAGGGAGTCAAACAAAGCAGAACCTTGAAAAAGCATGCCTACCTTCATCCTCAGAGTCCTTAAATCCTTCTTTTTTATATGTAGGAAATCTACCTGGTCGTAGAAAATTTGCCCCTCATTTGGCGGGATTAAGCCAACTAATAATTTTAATAGCACCGTTTTTCCCGCTCCCGATCTCCCAATAATTAAATTGGTCTTTCCTGGTTGAAAATCTGCCGAAATATTTTTCAATACAGGTGTATCCCCAAACGATTTATAAATTCCGCTAATTTTTATCATAAGTCTATTTCCAGCATGTTAAATTAAAACTACAGCAATCAGATAATCTGCCAATAAAATCATGATGTCACTGATAACTACGGCATTAGTGCTTGCCTTTCCCAATTCTATGCTACCACCTTTTACGTTATAACCTTGGTAACAAGAAATGGAAGTGAGTAAAAAAGCAAAAACCAGCGATTTAACAAACATCATGAAAACATTATAAGGTATAAAAAATGACCTTAATCCCATGACAAATTCTTGCCCGGATAGCAAGCCTGTTGGAACCGCTGCAATGTATCCGCCACCAATACTCACAAAAGCCGCGATAGCTACCAAAATGGGAATGATTATGACTGCAGCTAAGACTTTTGGCATTATGAGGTAGGCAGCTGTATTAACACCCATGATTTCCATAGCGTCGATATGCTCCTTTTGCCGCATTCCACCAATTTCAGAGGCCATGTTGGAACCAACCTTTCCAGCCAGAACCAAACAGGTGATGGTTGGTGCCAATTCTATTATGGTCATATCTCTTACCACATAGCCAATGTAATAATCGGGTACTAAAGTACCATCCAGTTGATAAGCAAACTGAATGGCGGTTACAGCTCCGATAAATAGAGAAATAATAAAAACGATAATGAGTGAACCAACGCCAATGTCATGCATCTGTCTAATGACCTCCCGGTAGTACATGGACGTCTTCTCAGGCTTTGAGAAGGCACTTCCCATTAAAATGAGGTACTTTCCAAGATGATCTAATAATTTAGTTATTACCACTTTTCTTTTTTATTAACCACAAAGTTAAAAGTTAAAATTAGTTAAATAAAACAAATAGAACCCGTATTCAGTTTAAGAAATAAATAGAAATAATGCCAGTTGCCATAATTACAGGTGCTTCTAAGGGAATTGGATGGTCAATAGCCAATAGATTTGCTGAAAATGGTTTTGATTTGTTGATGATTGCCCGCGATATCGGAGCACTGCAAGCAAGAAGTAGGGAATTACAACAAAAATTTCCTGCTCAGCGCTTTACTACTTTTTCACTTGACTTAATGGATAAATCTCAGTTGAGCTCTCTTTCGCAATTTGCCCTGGCGACCTTATCGTCAATGGATGTTTTAGTGCTCAATGCGGGCCTATTTGCTATGGGCGAACTGCTAAACCCCGATGAAAGTCCCAATCTCGATGATTTTATGCAATTGCATGTATTAAGTAATCATTATTTATGCCAAAAATGGCAATCTTCTTTTAAAAAGGGAATGCATATTTTTTCTATTTGCAGTGTTGTTTCCAATGAACCCCGTTTCGATAGTCCCGCTTACAGCGTATCGAAAGTAGCTCAGCTAGCTTGGACAAAAATGCTCCGGGCATCGTTTTTAGAAAGGGAAATTAAAGTAACTGCGGTATTACCAGGCCAAACATTAACTTCTTCCTGGGACGGAATTACATTGGAAACAGACAGGATTTTATCAGCTGATGCAGTAGCTAATGCCGTTTGGAAGGCCTGGGAAATGCCTGGAAATACCGTGATAGAGGAAATAGTTATTCGTCCACAAAAAGGTGATTTATAATATGTCTAAAATTTTAATAACAGGTACAAGCCAAGGTATTGGTTTTGAACTTTTATGCCAATTCCTCCTGGACCAAAATCATGAGGTAATAGCTGTTGCAAGAAAACCGCTGGATCAATCCTTACCTATTTTTAACCAGGCTATAAAGGAACATCGTCTTTTTCCTTTTGAATTAGATTTGGTAAAGGATGATTTTTATCCATTATCAAATACTTTAAATGCTGTGAAAGGTGTGGATATTGTCATCAATAATGCTGGTTTTTTAGTAAATAAACCCTTTGTGGAACAATCGGAAGAAGATTGGCAAAAGCAATTTGATGTGAATGTTTTTAGCCCGGCAAAGTTGATTCGTTTTCTTTATCCCTGGCTTCTTTTAAGCGGAAATGCCCATATTGTTAATATTACTTCTATGGGTGGATTTCAAGGGAGTAGTAAATTTCCTGGATTGAGTGCGTACAGTGCTTCAAAAGCTGCTTTAGGAACTTTGACTGAATGTTTAGCCGTTGAATTTAGTGGTAAAGGTATTTCTGTGAATGCGTTAGCGCTTGGAGCGGTGCAAACTGAAATGCTATCTCAAGCTTTCCCAGGCTACGAAGCACCAATAAGTGCTCATAAAATGGCTGAATTTATAACTAATTTTGCACTGAACGGGCATCAATATTTTAATGGAAAACAAATTCCTGTGGCTTTTACCACTCCTTAACGATTTCTTACAACTAAAGTTTTGGATAAAATGTTACGACATTTGGACGTACATTTTTTAATCGGCACAAAATTTATCAACCACTATTGACATTGGTTTTTTTTTTGTACCTAAACCTTTTTTATCAGAAATATATGATGAATAATATATTTTTTATTACCATGATACTATTTTCCCGAGCCTTAATTGGGCAGGATATCGGCGGCTTTTCTTTTAACGATTTTCCAGCTAGGGAGATATCAACAAAAAAAGTACCTGTTAACCTCAGTAGTCATCCGCTGGGTTCGAAATATAAATCAGCTATCACTGAACAATACAATAAGGGTCAAATAAATTTTGGTGGTCATTATATCGTGATCCTCTGGGGCGCAGGCGCAGGTCTATCGCTTGGTGTAATGGTTGATGTTTTGAATGGTAAAATTTATAAACTGCCATTAAGCTATGAAAACAGTTACCGTGGGACTTACCATGATCAGAATAAGAATATTTTATATGAAAAGCATAGCAATTTATTCATTTGCTATAAATCTAAATCAAATGAGATAAATTATGATAAAGTAGATTTGGATTATTCTTTCTACCGCTGGGATGAGGTTAAAAAATTATTTTCGTTAATTAGTACAAAAAAAATAACAACGGATGTCATTGAAGACTGATTAGAATTGGAATTTAGCCTCAATAATTCTAAACTTGCCTTGCTATCCAAACATCATTTTCATTTGATTTAAAGGGAACCGCATTTGGGAAAACGCTCAATATATTTTCTATAGGAGGCTGTTGAGCCCTTAGAACGTTAAATAGTAGCAAGCCGTTAGGCTCTAAACATTCTTTTAAGGCTTCGAAATAATCAGTTGAAAAGAAATCGAGAGGCGTCTCATTATCATTGAAAACATCAAAGCAGATGAGGTCAAATTTTTCCTCGGTATAAAATGGAAAAGCCAGGGCATCGGCTTGAACAGTACTAATGCCTGAATTTAAATATTGCAGAGTATATTTTTCTGCGAGATATATGATATTTTCATCTATTTCGATAGCCGTATAATAGGCATTAACCCCCATTTTTTTTTCCAGCAAATAGGGGATACTACCTAATCCTAATCCTAATAAGAGTACTTCCTTTTTATGCTTAATTTCAGGGGACAGATGAATAAACACATCGCGAAATTGGGTATAGAGATCATCCCAGGAGTAGATTGCTTGTTCAGAATACAATTGAAAACGACCTTTGTGTATGCAAACGGTTAGGGGTAAATCATTATGACCCGAGATAGTTTCCAAGGGGAATTCGACCAGATGACTAAGTATTTTTTTCCAAAAGGGGATGGTAAATCTATTTATTTCTCCCACGGTCTTTGGTCAGAGGTAATCTCAAAAATTTTAAGTAACAGTAATCTTTGTTGTAAAGTCAGTTCAGCCTGTCTTCTTGTCATCATCTGTTCAGCGGCACGAAAAGCATTTTCCGGAGAGAAAGTAATTCCTACCTGTCCATTTTCTGAAGCGGCAAAAGATGGGATAAAGCGAGGAGCAATACCAGGAGTTAACGTATTGGCACAGATACCGGTTACAGAACCGGGAGTAAAAACAGTTCCGTTGGCCGTTTTTGTATGGTCGCCTAAAACAGCACCCATAGATTGCGTACCTGTAAGAATGAATTGTTCATCGCCTTCATTCCACATTTCTATTTCATCATAGGTGTGTTGTACACTGGCAGCTTGCGTTCCCGCCCCAAGATTACACCAATTTCCTATGATACTGTGACCGAGGTAACCTTCGTAAGACTTGTTACTATAACCTTGAAATAGAGAGGACTCTATCTCTCCGCCAATTTTACAAAACGGACCTGTGGCAAAAGGTCCATAAATTTTAGTGCCCATCCGTAAAATTGAATTTTCTCCCAAAGCAAAAGGACCACGTATAAAACATCCTTCCAGAATAGAAGAATTTCGTGATAGATAAATAGGCCCCGTCGTTGTGTTCAGGTAAGAGCCCTGAACGGTGGCTCCCACCTCTATAAACAACTTATCGGCGGGACCGATAAGGGTATTTCCCAGAGGTAAGGGCATGGACTTACGCATTTTGCTTAGTAAACGAAAATCGTCGATAATGGCGGTTTCGTTTAGGAGAATTAAATCTGTAAGGGAGCTTATTTTTAAAAATGGAGTGTCTTGAAGGTCCTGAGCATCAAGCTCTTCAATGGCTTCATCGTCAATTAATTTGCGCAGTTGCTTTTGATCAAGTTTGGCCACAACCAGTTGGTCTTCATGAAGGAAGGCGTCGTTAATATCCATTTGCCTAATCAACGCGACTAAGGCGTCGGAAGGTAATACAGCGCCGTTAATCACGTAATTTTCAGCATCATATTCGAGTGGATATAATTCAGAAAGATAATCCTGCGTGACTACACTCACTGGAAATCCCAGGTAATGGGACCATTTTTCTCTAATAGTTAGAAGGCCTATCCGCAAATCGCAGACAGGCTTTAAATGTGTAAGAGGTAAAAGATTCTCACGAGCCTCGCCATCGAAAAGAATTACTTGCGCCATACCTTATTTTTTGGCATTAATAAACACACAAAAAGTCCCAACCGAAGTAAGATTGGGACTTTCAAGCTTAAAAGAAAAAATTAAATTTCTTTATTAAACTTAGTATTCCCGAATTTCTTATTGAATTTATCAATACGGCCTGCCGTGTCAACAAATTTCATCTTACCAGTAAAGAACGGGTGTGAATTGTTAGAAATCTCAAGCTTAATTAATGGGTATTCATTTCCATCTTCCCATAAAATAGAATCTCTTGTATTAGCACAACTTCTTGTTAACCAAGAAACGTCGCAGGAAAAATCCTTGAACACAACCATTCTATAGTTACCTGGGTGTATATCCTTTTTCATCGCTGATTATTTTGTCTTTCAAATAAAGTGCAAATATAGTACATTTTACAAAAAATAAAAACCCTTTCTTTTTATTTTTTATTGTGACGCATTTATAAAAAAAAAGTCCTAAAATTGTGTACCTAATTAAATAGTTGCCAATAAAAACCTAATATGAAAACCACGAAGGAAGAGGCCCTGCATTATCACGCGAAGGGAAGGCCTGGAAAAATTGAAGTTATTCCATCAAAAGAAACGGCTACCCAAAGAGATTTAACTTTGGCCTATTCTCCGGGAGTTGCGGAGCCATGCCTTGCCATTGAAGCAAATCCTGAAGATGCCTACAAATATACGGCAAAAGGTAATTTAGTAGCCGTTATTTCCAATGGTACAGCGGTGCTCGGATTGGGAGACATTGGTGCCCTGGCAGGAAAGCCTGTAATGGAGGGAAAAGGCCTTTTATTTAAGATTTATGCCGATATTGATGTTTTTGATATCGAATTGGATACAAAAAATGTGGACGAGTTCGTTAGAACGGTCAAAATTTTGGAACCTACCTTTGGTGGAGTTAATCTGGAGGATATTTCTGCTCCTGAATGCTTCGAAATTGAAGAAAGACTCAAAAAGGAGTTGAATATTCCTGTCATGCACGACGATCAGCATGGAACGGCCATAATTAGTGCCGCCGCTTTGCTCAACGCGCTGGAAATTGTCGGAAAAGATATTAAATCTGCTAAAATTGTAGTAAACGGTGCCGGCGCTTCAGCAATTTCTTGTTCCAAAATGTACCATGCACTGGGTGCGCTCAAGAAAAATATTTTCATGTTTGATTCTAAAGGGTTGATTCACCCGGATCGGACAAACCTGGATGGTAAAAAAATTGAATTTGCTAATAATCAGGCGCCATTAGATATTTCTTTAGCTGATTGTCTTCAAAATGCAGACGTATTCATAGGGCTTTCAAAGGGGAATGTGCTCAATGGGGAAATGATTAAAGTAATGGCTAATGAACCGATTATCTTCGCTTTAGCAAATCCTACTCCGGAAATAAGTTATGAGGAGGCTCTAGCTTCCCGCCCAGATAGTATCGTAGCTACCGGTCGTAGTGATTATCCTAACCAGGTGAATAATGTATTAGGATTTCCATACATCTTCAGAGGAGCCCTCGATGTTCGCTCGAAAGTTATTAATGAGGAAATGAAACTTGCTGCCGTTTTGGCGCTCGCCGCTTTGGCAAAAGAACCCGTTCCTGACAGAGTTAATCTGGCTTACGGAAAGGATAATATGGTGTTTGGGAAAAATTATATCATTCCAAAACCTGTCGA
>CAMDWC010000096.1 GCA_945878825.1 Haliscomenobacter hydrossis DSM 1100 | reverse complement strand
ACATACTTTTAATGAAGCTAATTAATCAATAATGAACGGAAGTAAATCTTTAGAAGAACGCATACAAATAGCTCATTTAGGTGGGGGACAAAATAGGATAGACGATCAACATAAAAAAGGTAAATTAACAGCGAGAGAAAGAATTCATTTTCTCCTTGATAGTGGTAGCTTCGAAGAGATTGGTCATTTAGTTACTCACAGATGTACCGATTTTGGTATGCAGGATCAAATATTTTATGGTGACGGTGTCATAACGGGCTATGGTACTATTCATGGGCGTTTAGTTTATGTCTATGCCCAGGATTTTACTGTTTTTGGTGGTTCGTTGTCAGAAACTCACGCAGAAAAAATAGTAAAAATCATGGAACTTGCTATGAATAATGGCGCACCTATCATCGGATTGAATGATTCTGGTGGGGCAAGAATTCAGGAAGGGGTAGTTTCCTTAGGTGGATATGCTGATATTTTTTACAAAAATGTATATGCCAGCGGTGTTATTCCTCAAATTTCTGCTATCATGGGACCTTGTGCCGGAGGTGCTGTTTACTCACCGGCAATGACCGATTTTACCATTATGGTAGAGGAAAGCTCCTACATGTTCGTTACTGGGCCTAATGTGGTTAAAACCGTTACCAATGAAACCGTTACGTCAGAGGAACTGGGGGGAGCCTTGACTCATGCTTCCAAATCGGGGGTAACTCATTTTACAGCAGAAAATGACGTGGAATGTTTGCGGAAAATAAAAATTATATTATCTTATTTGCCCCAAAATTGTTGGGAAAAACCAGTTGATTTACCTTTTACCCTCGGTACTGAAGTTGTTTCATCACTAAACGCCATAATTCCAAATAATGCTAATCAGCCTTACAACATGAAAGATGTTGTTAATGGAATTGTCGATGAAAATTCATTTTTTGAGGTTCAAGAGCTATTTGCTGAAAATATTATTGTCGGTTTTGCCCGTATCGCTGGCATGTCTGTTGGTATTGTCGGAAACCAACCTATGGTTTTAGCCGGCGTGCTAAATACTGATGCATCAAGAAAAGCTGCCAGATTTGTTAGAACCTGCGATGCCTTTCAAATTCCATTGCTTGTTTTAGTGGATGTACCCGGCTTTTTACCAGGTACTGACCAGGAATGGAATGGAATAATCATACAAGGCGCAAAATTACTCTACGCCTTTAGCGAGGCTACTGTTCCCAGAATTACTGTAATAACCAGAAAAGCTTATGGTGGTGCTTATGATGTTATGAATTCAAAACATATTGGCGCCGATATGAATTTTGCCTGGCCTACCGCTGAAATTGCTGTTATGGGTGCAAAAGGTGCTGCAGAAATTATTTTTAAAAAAGACATTGCCGCAGCCGAAGATCCAGAGGCGGTTACTATCCAAAAAGAACAAGAGTATAAAATTGCCTTTGCTCATCCATTTCAAGCCGCACAAAGGGGGTTTATTGATGAAGTTATTCAACCCGATAAAACCAGAATTAAACTTATAAAAGCATTTAGTATGCTTAAGAACAAAAAAGTACAGGTACCTAATAGAAAACATGGGAATATTCCACTATAAATTTTGAATGATTTAGTATTGCCACTTATCAAGGTGGTGAACAAACAAAACGGCTAGATTTTTAGCATCGGGTAATGCCCGGTGTTGATTTCCCTCAAACTCATATCCATCTATTTCTAATGCATGGGACAAACCTACAGATCGCTTGAGTTTTTTAAAATCTAAATATTGTCGCTTTAAATTTATATGGTGATCTGTCCACTCGGATCCAATATGGTGAAGATTACAATCTTGTATGAACATTTTTTTATCAAAATGTCCCCAAGAACAAAGCATGTAATCTTCTTCAATGTTTATCCAATCTAAAAATCGCTCTATAACCACTGGAAATAAGGGCGCTTTATTAGTTTCCTGGGTAGTTATATTGGTAAGCTCCTGACAAAATATAGATAGGTCAGGGTATAGTGTGGGCTTTATTAATGAGGAAAAAGTATCTTGTAATTCCCCAAAATTATTTAAACTGAGCGCTCCAATTTCTATGATTTCTTGAGGTCGTAGCTTAAATACATCCTGGTTCCAGCAGGTAGCTTCTAAATCATATATTATAAAATTCATATATTTATTCTTCCTGGTTTAATCCACTTTTCTAAACCATATCCCGTTAATCTGTTATGATAAAAATAAAGGAGATAAAAATTTTCACTAATTACTTCTCCTGATTTATTCTTTTTTAATGGTTTTTTTATGTGAAACGTACCCAAATGTTTGATTCCATCTGCTATTAATTCATCTACTGAGGAATTAATTTCAGGAGATAAGATAAGTTTCTCTTTTTCAGCAAAAAGAATTAATGTTTTTTGCAATTGTTTTACAGTGGCAGACAGCACGTCATGATTGAAAATATAGTCATCTGTTGGTAATCTTAAAATACCAAATATATCTAATTTTGGATTTTCATTACAAAGCATTTCAAAAGCGGTAAAAGCCAGAAGGTGACTACTTAATACAATATTATCAGAATGAAACCGCTTGATAATATTTTCAGCTAATAATCCTGTGTATTCAGTCTCTCGTTGTATATCGGAATTAACTTTTCCTTCAGAAGTAAAATAATCAGCCATATTAATGGTGTTGCCATACTTATCTTTACTATTTCCTTCCTGGTCCACTGGATTTCCAATAACATCCATTGCTTTTCCAAAAGAAAGAGTAATTTCATTACCTTCTGACAGAATTTTCCATATAAATCGAATAATACCGGAAATGCCTGAATAGTCTTTTCCTTCTTTAAAATACCTCGATTTACCTTGTTGCTTTAAATATTGTTCTATTAAAGATTGGCCATCCAGTACGAAATGATAGCTTAAAATAAGGGGAACTATATAAATTTTGGTGTCTTCATTTCTTTGAATCATAGCTCTTTGTGCTTCAACTACGGTTCCAAGTAACCCCATTTTCAACTTATTTTCTAAGGCTCCTGACCTGGAACGGGTTCCTCCCGGGAAGAAAATACTGTTGGTTCCTCTTTGAATAGATAAACTAGACATAGATTTTAAGGTCTCCAGATATATTTTATTTTTCTTCCTTCTATCTACTCTGTACGCTCCCAATCTATTCATGAAATAGGCTGTATAACCAGTGTTATATAGATTTAAACCTGCGCCGTATGAAAATGCTGGTAAACCTATGACTGCATCAAGGACATAACCTATGAGAATCGAGTCAAGATTAGAAAAATGGGTGGGTACTATAATTAAAGTTCCCTGTTGAGCTAAACTTCTTACATGGTCAATATCACCTTTAACTAAAAGTTTTTGAACGAGTCTTTTCTTTCTACCCGTCAATCTGATTTTCCAAAAACTTGCCTGAAGTAACTGGTTGAAAAACCTAGTAAGAAATTTTCTTGCAAAAAGGAAAGTATTTATCTTAAAAGTACCTACAATTTCAAGCGCGTACCTGTGAATGATTTGTTTTAAAAGGTAGGAATTGTTCTGCGCACTTATACTTTCATCTTTATCGACGGAATATTTTACCAACCTTTTCTTAATTCTGGACCAAAATTGTCTCTCATTGGGCGGGTCCACCTTCCATGGTTCCTCTTTAATTCTTGTTTTTTCTAAATAAATGGTTTCAGCTAACAAATCTGTAAGATTTTCTTCACGAAAATTTTCCATTTTATCGAGCGTATAATGCTTTAATTCTTCAGTGAATGCTTTTCTGTCTTCACTTAACTTAAAAATAGGCCAATCATTTATATCCGGTAAAATAGGGGGATAAGTACCGGGAAGTGTTTTGTTTTGCATAGTTAATAGGCTTGTTCATACTGTTTTACAAGCTGTTCAATATAGTTTATTATGTTTTCTTTTCCCGACGATGTTTTTGCTGAGCTAGGAAATTGCAAAGGTAAATCGTTCCAGGTTTCTGACAGGGCATCTTTAAATGCTTGGGTATTTTTTTCGTACTCCTCAGTACTTAGTTTATCCGTTTTTGTATAAACGATGACAAAAGGTATTCTTGCTTCACCTAACCAATTTAATAAATCTATATCCAATTGCTGGGGCGGAATCCTACTGTCTATCAGTACAAATGTGCAATAAAGGTTATCTCGCTTACTTAAATAAGTTCTAATCATTTTTTCCCATTCCTTCCTCATTGCTTTAGAGGTAATGGCATAGCCGTAACCTGGTAAATCGACCAGAAACCATTTATTGTTTATGTGAAAATAATTCAGCATTCTGGTTTTTCCTGGTTTCCCTGAGGTCAGAGCCAATTCATCCTTACTACAAATCATATTTATTAACGATGATTTTCCCACGTTGGATCTTCCGATGAAGGCAAATTCAGGCTGATTTGTTTCAGGGCATAACTGTAAATCTGGAAAACTACCTTTAAATTCTGCTATTACATTTTTCATACTTTCCATTTTTACTTGCCTCCAAAAATAACATTTTTTCTTAAACCTTCGTTATGGATTCATATTTATTTAGATTAGATTGTTTACATCACAAAATAACTTTATGAAAAACTATTTGTTTTTGTTTCTATGTTTTGCCATTTTAATTCCCTTTACTAATCTTAATGCTCAATTTATTAGCGGTGGATTTAGACTGGGATTAAATAATTCTATGGATATTGACGACTTGAAATTAGCTATTGCCGACAAACAATCTTTCACTTTAGCTTTAAGTAATTCCAACTTTGGTTATCATTTTGGTGGTCTCGTTAGAGTTAAGTTAGGTCCTTTATTTTTACAACCAGAACTGGTTTTTAACTCCAATTCATTTGATGTGAGCTGGAAGGAAGTTGGAAAGACGGTGGTAAATGTCGGGAAACAAAAATTTCAATATCTTGAAATCCCTGTTTTGGCTGGTCTGAAATTAGGTCCAATAAGGGTAAATGCTGGTCCATCTGGTCACTTGTTTTTAAATAAAACGGGAGATCTTTTTAAAATTAATAATTACGAGGTCAATTTTTCAGGTTTAACCCTTGGATATACGGCAGGTGTTGGCCTTGATATTGGTAAATTAATGGTTGATGTTCGTTATGATGGAAATTTCTCTTCCGCTGATGGCACAGTAAACTTTATAAAGGATTTTAATATATCTACGCGTCCTCCTAAACTTCTAGCAAGCGTTGGTTTTCGTTTTTAAAAAAAATATTTTAATTTAAGCATAAAAAAACCTTTCGACGTACAACCTCGAAAGGTTTTTTTGTTTCTTTAAAATTATGTAGCACCTCTGAGTATCGGTTTCATGGAAGAGCATAAACTTATTGCCGCTTGTAAGGCAAACGACAGACTGGCGCAACAGTTACTTTATAATCGATATGCAAACGCTATGTTTACTATTTCCTACAGAATAACTAAGGATAAGGAATTAGCAGCTGATGTACTTCAAGAGGCATTTATTCGTGTGTTCCATTATATTTATTCTTTTAGGGGTGAATCTACTTTAGGAGCATGGATAAAAACGATTGTGGTTCGCTCTGCTTTAGCGCTTCTCAAAAAAGAAAAAAAAGAGTTATCCTTTGATATTAGTGAAGTAGATGAATCACCTATTAATATACATTTTTCACATGATATTGATTATCTCGAAAAAGCCATCCTTTCCCTGCCTTCAGGTTATAGAACCGTTTTTCTATTAATTGAAGTGGAAGGATATACTCATCAAGACGTTGCAGATTTGTTAGGTGTGTCCGTCGGAACTTCAAAATCTCAATTATTTTACGCCAAAAAAAGATTAAGAGAGTTAATTTCTCCTAAAATAGAGTAATTATGGAAGATTTTAATCATTTAAATATGGATAATCAAAAATATTTACCCCCTAAAGATTTATGGAGTAAGATTGAATTTGATTTGGATTATCATAATAACATAAAGCCCCTTCTTGAACATCTTCCGGAAAGAACAGCTCCTCCGCATATTTGGGGTGAAATTGAAAAGAATATTTCCTCTGGTAGAATGAGACTCATTAAAAAGATATGGATTTTTCAAACCGTTGCGGCAGTGGCGCTTTTAGCGGTTGGTTTTGGATTAGGAAGTTGGTTTAATTCAGATCCAATCAACACTCCGGTATTAAGCTATTCGCAGATTAGAACCAACACTTATCTGGAAGAAGATCAGGAATTAATAAATGACGTGTTGGATGAATATGTGAAAAAATGTAAATATTATCCAAATGAAAATTCATGTTCTTTGATTAATGATTTTACAGATTTAGTATCTGCTAAAGAGGAATTGGAAAATATAATTAAGCGATTGGGTAATTCAGATAATATCATGCAGCAATTACGTAGAATTGAATTGGAAAAATCCAGAATTATTCGAAACATGGCTCAGCAAATTTAATATGAATGTATGATGAAGAGGGAATTTAGATTTTTATATGTTATAAGTCTTTTGACTACTTTTGGTTTTTGGTTAAATGCCCAAAGTAATGTCAAAATAGTATCTAAAAGGATCGACAAATCTTTTCCTTACCAAGAGGCATATAGTCTCAATATTGATGGTGAAAAGGCAGAGGTGAGTATTGAAACCTGGGATAAACCTATTGTTCAGATACAAATGGAAGTTACAGCAAAAAATTTAGATAGAGAAATAGCCACAAAGGATTTGGAAAAGATGAAATATATGATCCAAAGAGTTAAGAATAATCTCTATGTCAGGAATTATCTAATGGATGAAGGGGAACAGCCTACCTCTATTATAAAAGTGGTTTATCTTATAAAAGTACCTGCAGAATGTCCTGTTTATCTTAAAAATAATTACGGTATCGCTTCGCTTAAAAATTTAAATAGTCAGATTAAAATTAATAGTAGATTTAGCAAAATTGGTTTGGAAAATATTCACGGAAACATGATTATTGAATCTGTTTTTGGGGATTTACTCGGAACGGAACTATGGGGAAATTTATCTTTAAATGCCAGACGAACAGATATGTTTTTTCAAAAATTATATGGAAATGTTGACATTAACGCCGATTACGGTCTCATTAAGTTATTGTTAGATGACAAGCTAAAATCTTTACGCCTAAATGCAGTTAATTCAGAAGTATTTATAATAGGTGATAACCCATTTCAAATGGGCATGGACATACAAGTTAAAAATGGACAACTTGATTTTCCTTTACATCCAAAATATAAAGTGAAGGAACAAAAGGAAATTGGGCTTAGAACTTTGTTTATTCCCTCCCCAAAAGATCAGATGACTCCTATTACCATTAGAATTAACTTAGGTGATTTGTTATTTATAAAAAAGAATTAATTATTTAGATGTATAACATCCATATCTTTTATGGATTTTCCAACAATAGAAAACCTGACTAAGGTACGCACCTGATGAAAACCTTCGCGGCCTGCTGCTCCCGGGTTGACATGTAAATGTCCCTGGGTTGGACATTTTACTACTTTTAGAATATGAGAGTGTCCACAAATAAAAAGGTCAGGTTTATTTTCAGCTATTAACTTTTTAGCCAAGGGTGTATATTTTCCTGGATAGCCGCCTATGTGTAGAATGACAATTTTCAGGTCTTCTTTTTGCAGAATTTGATATTCCGGATAGTTAACACGATATATTCCCCCATCAATATTCCCATACACGCTAGTAAAATTCTTGTTTTCATAAAAGGTCATATCCTCAGGTAGCTTGCCTAAATCACCTGCATGCCATATTTCGTCACAATCAACAAAATGTTTCTTTATTTTTTCGTCCCAAAAACCATGTGTGTCACTTAAAAGTCCGACTCTAATCATTTTTATAACTTGTAGTTATAATTTTACGACCTTATTTCTTAGCATAAAATCGGCTAAAACCAGTGCAGCCATGCTTTCAACGATAGGAACGGCGCGTGGCACGACACATGGATCGTGCCTACCTTTTCCTGTAATAATGGTAGTTTGACCAAATTTATCGACAGAATCCTGTGCAGGAATAATGGTGGCCACGGGTTTAAAAGCAGCCCTAAAATAAATATCCATGCCATTAGAAATACCACCTTGTATTCCACCTGAAAAATTAGTTTTTGTAGCAATATTACCGTCATCATTGGCAAAAAATGAATCGTTGTGTTCTGATCCTTTCATAGTGATACCATCGAAACCGGAACCATATTCAAATGCCTTACAAGCGTTTATAGACAAAATAGCTTTTCCTAATTCAGCGTGAAGTTTATCAAATACCGGTTCACCAAGACCAACGGGGACTCCCGTGATATTGCATGTCACGGAACCACCAATGGTGTCGCCGTCTTTTCTTATTTGTTTAATTAACTGAATCATTTCATCTGCCAGTTTTGGGTCAGGACATCTCACATCGTTTGATTCAATAAGTCCATAATCAATATTATTGGGTGGATAAGGCATGCCTATAGCACCAACCTGGCTTACCCAGGCATTAATAGTTATGCCAAAATGATTTAAAAACAATTTAGCTACGGCGCCGGCGGCAACCCTTGCTGCGGTTTCCCTGGCAGAAGAACGACCGCCCCCTCTATAATCTCTGTGTCCATATTTAACTTCAAAGGTGTAATCAGCATGAGAAGGCCTGTATGAATCTTTTATGTGACTGTAATCACCTGATTTCTGATCATCATTTGGAATGAGCATAGCAATAGGACTTCCAGTAGCGAAACCTTCAAAGATACCGGATAGAATTTGTACCTCATCATTTTCCTTCCTTTGAGTAACAATAGCTGATTGTCCTGGTCTTCGTCTGCGTAATTCTGATTGAATAAAGTCGACGTTTATATCAATACCGGCAGGACAGCCATCTATAATAACTCCAATTCCCTTACCATGTGATTCCCCAAAGGTGGTTATGGTAAATAGCTTGCCGAAAATACTCCCTCCCATATATTAATTTTTTTTAAAATAGATCTTTTTAAAAAATGACCACAATATAACAAACTTATATACCCTGTTATTTGTTCCTCACGGAAAGTTAAAGACAATTTTTATGACTTACGAACCAAGTGACTTTTTAGTTAGACTGGAATTTGATAAAATTATTGAATTAATTGCCAACAATTGTTTAAGCAATCTGGGTATTGAACAAGCTCACCACATTAAGCCAGAGCTAAATTTAGCCTTAATTGAAAACAGATTAAATGAGGTGTCGGAGTTCATGAGGGGAATTCAACATGCAGATACAATTAACTTATCTAATTATGAGGATATAAGAGATGATTTAAAAATGTTAGCTATAGAAGATTACGTTCTTCCTGAAGAGGGGTTCAAAAGAATTAGTAAACAGCTTCATTCTGTATCTATGGTTTACAGATATTTTACAACTGAAAGAATGCTTATCTATCCAAATTTATATAATATAATAAAATCTTTACATTTCGATTTCGCCATTGCGAAAGAAATTGACAAGGTCTTGGATTCTGATGGTAATATTAGGCCCGATGCCTCACCGGAACTGGGCAGAATAAAAAGGTCTATGCAGTTTAAAATGAAAGAACTGGATAAAGTTTTTAGGCAGATTATTCAAGATTACAGGGGAAAAGGATGGTTAACTGATAATTTAGAGGGTTACAGAAACGGTAGGAGAGTATTAAGTGTGCCTTCGGAACACAAAAGAAAAATCAGAGGGATTATTCATGACGAATCAGCGACAGGGAGAACTACTTTTATTGAACCAGAGGGTGTCATAGATATTAACAATGATGTTTTTGATCTGGAACAGGAGGAAAGAAAGGAAATTTATAGAATTTTAAAAGTCCTTAGTGCGTTTTTAAGACCATATGCTTCTGGTTTTAAAGTATTTCAAGATGTACTTATTCAATTTGATTTGATTCAGGCAAAATCAAGAATATCTCTGAAGTTAAAGGCAACAAAGCCTATTGTAAAGGATTTGCCTATGCTAAAAATTTATAAAGGCAAGCATCCTTTATTGTTTTTAAAAAATGTAGTATTAGGTAAACCTACGGTTCCATTTTCCTTGACTTTGGGAGAAAAAAATAGGATTTTGGTTTTAAGTGGACCCAACGCTGGGGGTAAATCTATTACCATGAAATCATTGGGATTATTACAACTCATGGTTCAGTCCGGACTTCCTGTTCCTGCAGATCCATTAAGTGAGTTTGGTATTTTTCATGAATTTTTTGCTGATATTGGTGACCAACAATCTATTGAAGACGATTTAAGTACGTATAGTTCCCGATTAATTAATATGAATTCCTTCATTCGTAAATCGGGAAGAAAGTCATTGCTACTCATTGATGAATTTGGCTCTGGTACTGATCCTCAATTTGGTGGAGCCATTGCTGAAAGTATTTTAAGAGAGTTAAATACAAAAGAAGTAGTTGGAGTTATTACCACGCACTATTCAAATTTAAAAATATTTGCCTATAATACGGATGGAATTATAAATGGTTGTATGGCTTACGATATGGATAATCTTACGCCTACCTATCATTTTATTGAGGGTAAACCTGGATCTTCTTATGCTTTCGAAATTGCTTCAAAAAGTGGACTTCCCAATAATGTAATTACTTATGCACAATCTAGAACCAGGAAAAGTGAGAAAGAAGTAGACGAATTACTGGTTGATTTACAAAAGGAAAAACAAACAGTTAAGGAATCTTTAGTGGCTCTTAAAGAAAAGCAAGATCTACTTGATAAATTGGTTCGGGGATATGAATCGATGCAAAAGGATTACGAATTTCGTAGGAAAAGATTCAAACTTGAACAAAAACAGCAGGAATTACAAGACACAGGTTTAGTAAATAAGGAGGTTGAACGTTTAATTAAAGAGATTAAGGAAGAAAAAAATATCGAAAAAGCAAGAGAACTGGCTATAAAGTTGAGAGAGGAGAGAGCCAAAAAAGTATTGGAAGTTGAAGATTTAAAAGAAGAGCTATATTATGGTTCTAATGCGGATGGAGCGTCGAATATCTTGAAAATTGGTGATTATGTCAGGTTAAGAAGTGGTGGAGCGTTAGGTCTTTTAACAGGCATTAATAAAGAAAAGGCGAATGTACTCATGGGTGATTTAACCCTTATTATTGATGTGAGGGATTTAGAAAAGGGTTCGGAACCTTTAGATAAAAAATTAAAATCACTTCATTTTGACACAATTCAAAAGATAGCAGCTTTTGAAAATAAATTGGATATCAGAGGTATGAGAATGCA
>CAMDWC010000095.1 GCA_945878825.1 Haliscomenobacter hydrossis DSM 1100 | reverse complement strand
GATCATTTTGCTAAGGAATATGTCAAACATTATGGAAAATACCCTGCTCCTGTACCAACGTTGGCACAGTTACAAACAAGCGTAAATGCAAATAAATTGTTATTACCTATTCCACAACGTGAAATTGATACTAATACCGGATTAAAGATTGCACAAAATCCAGGTTATTAATTTTTAATAAGCAGGGGTTTATATTTCAAAAAATTAAACCCCTGCTTAATTATGTTTTTTGGGGAATCTTAATGACGCTAAATTAATCCCCTAACTTTTCACTTATTTTGCCTAAGTTTAATTCGTTTATTTATCCTTCTATCTTCACCTGAAATCTATGAAAAATATTCTCTTCCTATTGCTTTTTCTTTCTATAGGGCATATCTCAACGGCCCAAAAAACGAAAAAGCCTAATATTATTTTTATTCTTGCCGATGACTTAGGTATTGGAAACATCAGCTGTTATGGCTCAGATCAGTTTAAAACTCCAAATATTGATAAACTGGCCAGCACCGGTATGCGTTTCACTCACGGTTATACAGCTCCATTATGCGGCCCTTCCAGAGCATTGATTCTGACTGGTCGCCAACCTTTTCGCACGGGAACAACAAATCAGGATAGGGTTGGTAAATTGGAACCTGCGAAAGAAATTTGTTTGCCAAGTGTGTTGAAAACAGCAGGTTATACCTCTCTAATGGTGGGAAAATGGTCCCAATTTCCCTTGCAGCCTTCTGATTTTGGTTTCGATGAATATATGCGCTTTCAAGCCAGTGGTAAATATTGGAATACCCAGCCTTCAAATAAATCTTATACAAAAAACGGGAATGTGGTGCCTCTGCTGGATGGCGAATATCTTCCCGATCTTATGCATAATCAAGTGGTTGATTTTATTTCGAAAAATAAGAAAAATCCTTTCTTTGCCTATTATTCCATGTCGCATATTCATGGTGAAATTTTACCAACACCTGACAGTAAACCAGATAGTAAAGACCTTTACACCGATAATATTAATTATATGGATAAGCTGGTCGGAAAATTAGTTAAGGCATTGGATAGCTTGAAAATGAGGGAAAATACCATGATTGTTTTTATGGGTGACAATGGTACAGCTGCCGAAGGTGCTGCAAGAGCTACTGTAAACGGTAAAAAGTTATCAGGTAAAAAAGGGGATATGTTAGAATGTGGTAGCTTAGTACCATGGATTGTAAACTGGAAATCAGGTATTAAACCGGGTAAAGTTATCAATGATTTGGTGGATGCAACAGACTGGATGCCTACTTTCGCCGCATTAGCCGGAGCTAAATTACCTGAAAATGTAATATTAGATGGGAAAAGTTTTGCTCCTCAACTCAAAGGTGAAAAAGGAACGCCCCGGGAATGGATTTTTATGGAACTTGGTAATCAATGGTACGTTAGAGAGGATAAATGGAAGTTGAATAGGGCTAATGAACTTTTTGATATGCGAAATGCGCCTTTTGAGGAAATATTGATTCCCGCAGACTCAAAAGATGAAATAGCGATGTCCGCCCGACAGAGACTTTCTGCCGTAATGAAATCCATTAATCCTGAAGGGGGCATTATGGATGATGCCGATGGCAGTGGCAGGCATAAAAGTAATGTGGACAAAAAAAATGCACAGAAGAAAGGTACTGGTCTATAATTGGAAAAAACCCCTAACACAATAACTAAAAATGACAAAAATATTTTTTCAAATCGCTGTTTGTATCGCTTTCTTTAGCAGCCATACCTTTGCCCAGAAGGCTAAACCAAATGTGCTTTTTATCGCCGTGGACGACTTAAAGCCTCTCCTTAATTGTTATGGCGAAAGTCAAATGATTACCCCAAATATTGATCGATTGGCCAAAATGGGGACCGTATTTATGAATAATTATTGTCAACAGGCCGTTTGTGCTCCAACCAGAGCAAGCCTTCTTACAGGACAAAGGCCCGATTATACCAGAATATGGGATTTGAAAACACAAATTCGGGATATGGTACCAAATATTGTTACCCTTCCTCAGTATTTTAGGGGTAATGGCTACGTCACCGCTACCATCGGAAAAATGTTCGATCAACGTTCTGTCGATAAAGGTATGGATATTCCCTCCTGGTCAGTACCTACAGGTACTTATGGTAAATTACAACCATCCGATTATGCAAAAGGGTATGAAAATCCAACAAATGGGTATCAATCAAACGAAACTAAGGCAAAACTGGCCAAAATAGAGGTTGACGCAAGAGCGAGGGGGCTCGATGGTGCAGAATTAGTGGAATTTCTCTCAAAAAACAGAGGCCCTGCCGTAGAATCTGCCGATGTACCCGATGATGCTTACACTGATGGTATCGTCGCTAAAAAAGCAGTGGCCATGCTTTCCCAATTTGCAAAAGAGAAAAAACGATTTTTCTACGCCGTTGGCTTTGTAAAACCGCACCTTCCTTTTATTTCCCCAAAGAAATACTGGGACCTTTATGACCGATCTAAAATAAATATTTCACCTGTCCAGCATTTGAGCAATGGTGCTCCTTCATTCGCTGCGCAAAATTCCGGTGAATTAATTAATAGTTATTTTAAAAGTAATTTTGAACGATTTAACGATGGTTCCATACCACAAAATGAGGACGTTCAAAAGGAATTGATCCATGGATATTATGCGGCAGTAAGTTATATGGACGCTCAGGTGGGCAAATTATTAGATGAATTGGAAAGGTCTGGTCTGGACAAAAATACGATTATTGTTCTTTGGGGCGATCATGGCTGGCATCTCGGTGACCATGGCCTTTGGTGCAAACATGACAATTATGAACAAGCTACCCGTGCGCCATTAATTATCTCCTCTCCAGGTTTCAAAGGCGGACAAAAGGCACAAGGATTGTCGGAATTTGTTGATATTTTTCCAACGCTAACCGATTTAGCCGGACTTACACTACCTGAAGGATTGGCGGGTAAAAGCCTGGTTCCCATGCTGAAAAACCCTAAAGCTGAGGTTAAAAGTTATGCTCAAAGTCAATATCCTCGTAATGGGGATAAGATAATGGGGTACACCATACGTACAAAGCAATATCGTTATGTTGCCTGGTATGAAGAAAATTTTAGAAAAAAGAAGATTCTTGGTGATATGAAACCTGTCGCTGTGGAACTTTATGATTATAAAAAAGATGCCCTGGAAAGGGATAATCTGGCGGAACGGCCAGAATACAAAGAGGTGTTGAAAAACCATGAAAGATGGATGAATGAATTTTTAACTACCCAAAAACATTCCTGGTAAGGTTTATTTCATTTGAAATAGATGTATCTTCCATTCCCTAACCCTTTTTGAGATGTCAACCAGATATTTTATCGTTTTATTCGTGTTTACTTTAAGTTTAAACACCTTCGGCTTGGCTCAAAAGGCGCCCACTACTTTTTTAATTCATGGCGAAGTATTATTGAAAAATAAACAAGCTATTATTAATCAGGAGGTAGAAAAATTAAAGGCTTTAAAAAATGTCCAGGCAAAGGCAGATCAAATAGTAAAGGAAGGGAAGATATATTCTGTAATGAATAAAAAAAAGGTGCCGCCAAGTGGCGATAAACATGACTATATGAGTCAGGCTCCTTACTGGTGGGCAGATACCACAAAACCCGACGGGCTTCCCTACATTCGCAGGGACGGGGAGAGAAATCCTGAATATTATGATATCAGCGACTCCGAAGAAATGGATTATATCATTGAGGATACGGAAATATTGGCCCTCGCTTTCTATTTTACAAAAGAAGAACGATATGCCGCTCATGCTGCACGAATACTCAAAACCTGGTTTCTGGATCCTGAAACCAGGCAAAACCCTAATTTGAATTTTGGACAGGGTATTCCCGGTATAAACACGGGTCGGGGTATCGGTATCATCGAAACACGCTCCTTACCCAGACTCATAGATGCCACCATATTATTGAAAGAATCTAAAAATTGGTCAAAAGAAGATCATAAAGGACTTAAAAAATGGTTTGCCGATTATCTGACCTGGCTTACTGAAAGCCCCTTGGGAAAGGATGAGGCCGATGAGCACAATAATCATGGCACCTATTATGACGTGCAAATTATGGCTTATGCGCTTTTTACAGATCAACCTGCATTAGCTAAAAAGCAGATTGAAGTGGCAAAATCCCGCATTCAAAGTCAATTACAACCCGACGGCAGCCAACCTTTTGAACTGGAACGGACCGTTTCCTGGGGATACACAAACATGAATCTTGCCGGCTTTTTTAAAATCGCCAGGCTGGCTGAAAATGTGAAGGCCAATCTATGGAATTATGAAACGACCGATGGTAAAGGTCTCCAAAAAAGTTTACAATGGCTGATTCCCTATTTAAAAAATGAAAAAGTATGGGAATTTAAACAGATAAAGGAAATGGAATACGACGACACACTCTGGCTCCTGAAAATGGCCTCCAAAAAATATGCAAATACTATGTACGACGCATTGGCCAAAAATATTTGTCAAAAAGATTGTCTGACCGATGTGGATATACTGACCTTCTGAGCATTGGAAAAGGATAGCTGTTTATTATAAAAATACTTGAATCTGGGTCGATTTACAGGTAATTCATTTGAATTAGGAAGATGCATTTTCAGCGTACAATCAACGTTTCATAATTAAAGCAAAGGGTTTGTAAATGTAAATATTTATTTGTGAACCCCCTAATTTTAAATTTAAAAGACAATTAGGGTCAATTTTAATATATGTTCCGAAAATTGAGATAATATTAAATATCTATCAGAAAAATAAAGGTGCTTCTTGTTCCTAAAAGTAATTCCTTGAATCTGAAGAAGCGTTTAATCGAATTTGGTTATCTTGTTGATTGATAATTAAATATTTTTAAACAATGAAGCATAATAGAATCATTTTACTCCATGGCTTTAATTCTGGGCCAGGTCAGAAAGCAGAGGAAATCAAAGCATATCTGGAAGAACATCTGATGGAAGCTGATTATGAATTAATAGCACCGCAGCTTAGTTATGAACCTAAAAAGGCAATAGATGAAATAAACCGGCTCATTGAAGAACACCAGACAGGAAGCGTATTCGTGGTTGGTACCTCATTAGGAGGATTTTACACCAACTATTTCCGAACAAAATTCAGAGATGACAGAGTGGTAGCACATGCCATCAATCCTAGTTGGAGACCAACCCAAACTTTACTTCCGGCAAAGGACACAGTACAGGAAAATTTTAAAACCGGAGAAAAATGGATATTTACATCCGAATATATGGATCAACTCGAAGAGTTTGAACATTTTGTCCTTACAAATCTGAAGGACTATAAGGGAAATAAATATGCCATTCATCTGGCAACGGAAGATGAATTACTAAATTTTGATGAGCTTCGGGCTTACATGGAAGAAAATGAGGTAAACCCTGACCTTTATTTTTATGAAACAGATCATCGTTTTGGAAATATTAAAGAAGTGCTGGAGAGAATGTTAGGTTAAGGATGTTGTTGTGAAACAAAATGAGTTGTAACTACGTTGTAACTACATAAATGTAAAAATATGATATCTATTCAGGTTTCAATTGTTCAGGTTGGAAACTCAAAAGGGATTAGATTAAGTAAAACCCTTTTAGATAAATACCAAATTACCAATAAGGTAGAATTGGTTTTGGAGAATGATTATATCATTCTAAAACCGGTTACCGAACCACGAAAAAACTGGGAAAATGCCTTTGCAGAAATGCATAAAAACGGAGATGACAAGTTGCTTATAGATAGTGTATTTGATGACGAAAAATGGGATTAAACGATGCCAACTTTTTTACAATATGACATTATAGTTGTTAATTTAGACCCAACTATGGGTAGCGAAATTAAGAAAAAACGCCCATGTGTTATTGTTTCGCCAAACGAAATGAACAAACATCTGGATACGCTTGTCGTTTGTCCTGTAACCCCCCAATCAAGAAACTATCCGACAAGGGTACGTTTTGATTTGGATGGACAAGAAAATTGGATAGTAATAGATCAAATTCGGGCCATAGACAAGAGTAGGGTAACAAAAACGATAGGATTTCTGGCAGAAGGAACAATTAAGCAAGTGAAGGATATTTTCAAAGAAACCTACATAGACTGAGTTGAAGACGTGACGCCTCGAACTTCATTTTTGAAAAAAGACAAAAAACAGGCATTTGATAAAGCAGAAAACGAAACCGTTGAAAAGACAATTAAATATACCGGGCTGACAAAGGAAGAAATCGAAAAACTGTAATAAATTGATAATGAGTGCGTAAAGTTTCAGTAGAAAGGCGAAGCTTTGCGTTTCTACCCCATTTGAATTATTAATTATTTAATAAATCTTTAGAGGTGGCCAATGCAATGACCCTGCCATTTTCGCCAACGGCATTGTAGAAATGATATACAACGCCCTTCCATTTGACTACCCAGGGCTTATGCGCATAGGTTTTATCGTACTTTTCGGAAGGTGCTATCAAATCTGGACCATTCCAGTCTGTCCAGTGGATGAGATCATAAGAACAGGCAAATCTATCAAAAGCACCAGGTTTCCAGAAGGCGCCAAAATAAAATAGGACATAGATATCCCCAATTTGAGCTATTTGAGCATCACCACAAATTCCTTTGCCTTTGGTAATCACAGGATCTTTCCCAAACCGTTTCCAGTGAATCATATCCCTGGAAACCGCCATACCAATACTTTCATAGCGGGCCGTATCCCCTTTTGCGTTATAATACATGACAAAAGGGAAACCGGTATGTTGTTTATGATCCCGTATAACCAGACTTTTGTAAATAGTCTTATTTTCAAACCATCTGGCATCGTCATCATCAGGTGAAAGAATAGGTTTATGATTGCTTTCCCATATTTTCGGTTTTGACACTACAGGAGAGGTGGCTAGACCAATTTTCAGGGTACCCGATTCATAGCCTGCCGTATTTCCCCCCAGATAAGTCATCCAATATTTGTTCTGATATTTTTCCACGGCATAGTCTCCTTCCCACCGCGTATTGACGAGAGAAACATAACCCGCTTTTTGATTAGCGTCCCAGGTATTTTCTGAAAATGACATTATTTTCCCTTTTGGTTTCCAGTTCAGGAGGTCGTCACTTTCCGAGAGCCACGTTTCATAACCTTTCCCGTCAAAAACAATATAAGTCATATACCATCGCTTGTTTTTACGGAAAATAGTAGGGCTGTCCACCAATTTGTTTGTATCAGGATGCTTAAAAACCACACCATATTTGAACGGCGTTTTAATCTCATTATAAATTCGTTCCATTTCTTCAGGTGGCACTTCCTTGTTTGAAGCATCTTTCACCAAATTTCCGGCGAACAAAAAACTAAGAATAAAAAGCAGGATATATTTCATGTTATAAAAAGTATGTTGAAGTCATCAGGAATGGCCACTTGATTAAAGATAGTAAAATACAACATCATTAACCAACTTACTTTTCCATAAAGAATCTATCTGAGGTAAAATGAGTAAATAAACGAGTTATTAGAAAAATATTTGCTAAAATGACTTTTATTTTGTTCTTTTGTTTAAAATGGATGGTTTATTTGCAGTATATTTAAAAAAAACAACCTTATGTTATTGCAATTTTCAATTAAGAACTTCAAAACCTTTAAGGAAAAGGCTACATTAAGTTTAATTGCGAGTAATTACGACAAAGTAACCAGAGAGAATCAAAATATTCACTTAGACGAATTATTCGGAGTTAGAATTTTAAAAAGTGCGGTTATTTATGGTGCAAATGCAAGTGGCAAAAGCAAATTGTTTGAAGCATTTGGATTCATGAGAAACTTCGTCATTAATTCTTCTAAAGATTCACAAAAAGGAGAAGAAATTAATGTTTTTCCATTTCAATTAAACATTGAATCAGAAAATGAACCCTCTGAATTTGAAATAATTTTCATTTATAATAAAATTTTATATAGGTATGGCTTTGAAACTAATCGGAATATAATTATTTCTGAGTGGCTATATTCAAAACCAAAAACCAAGGAAGTTGAACTGTTCTATAGGGATGGAAACAATTTTAATACTCATGTGAAAAGTTTCACAAAAGGGGGTACAGTTGCCAAAGAGGGTTTAGTTCGAGATAATGCTTTGTTAATTTCTGTTGCAGCTCAATTTAACGAAAAGACAGCTATCGATGTCATCGACTGGTTTAAAAGACTAAAAATTATTTCCGGACTAAACGAAAGTGGGTATCAGGGTTATTCCTTGGTTAAATCTGAAAACCCACATCATAGAATAAAGATTTTGGATTTACTAAAAGCGGCGGATTTTGGAATTCAAGACATTAAACTACAAAAATTAGATATAGATAGTTTACCTAAACCGATGCCCAATGAGCTAAAAAATAAAATTATTAAAGAAGTTAATGAAGAGAGAAAGGAATATATATCTGATGTATTAACTATTCATAAAAAATATGACAGTTATCAAAAAGCCATTGGATATGTTCATTTTTCAATGGATAATGATGAGTCTTCTGGAACTAAAAAGTTTTTTGCATTAACCGGGCCTATTTTAGATGTACTTGAAAATGGATACACCTTAATTATTGACGAACTTGATTCTAAACTACATCCAAATCTTGTTTGTGAGATTGTTACCCTTTTTAACTCAAGCGATATTAATAAAAATAATGCCCAATTAATTTTTAATACTCACGATACTAATTTATTAAGTTCAGAATTATTTCGGAGGGATCAGACATGGTTTACAAGTAAAGATAAATATGGAGCTGCAAAACTCTATTCTCTTGCAGACTTCAAATCCGATGAAGTAAGAAAATCAGAACCTTTTGAAGACAATTACATTAAAGGGAAATATGGAGCTGTTCCATTTCTTGGGTATTTTGAAACGTTAAAATCTTTATTGTCGCAAGATGAAAATGAAAAACAAACAAGCTGAACAAAATGCAGCTAAACTGAGACATAAAGAAAAATTAAAAGCAAATAGAAGAAGTCAGCCGGATTTAGAACGCAAGGAAGCTTTTTTGAATATTAAGCCTACCATTTTAATTGTATGTGAAGGCAAAAACACTGAACCTTCTTATTTCAATCACTTTAGACTAACCTCAGCAAAGGTTGTGCCAGTTGGTTTAGGATTCAATACAATATCATTAGTTAACAGGGCTATTGAACTGTCACAACATCTAAATATGAACAAGTCTGGTGTGTGTTTGACAAAGATGATTTTGCTGAGGACCATTTTAACAATTCAATTCAAAGGGCTGTAGCAAACAATTTAAACGTTGCTTATTCAAATCAAGCTTTCGAATACTGGCTGATTTTACATTTTGATGATCATCAAAGTGGTGGTATGCATAGGAACGATTATAATGATAAGTTGAATCTACTTATATCATCATTCCAAATAGAATATGATGGAAACGGAAGTAAAATAATCGAAGAAGATTTTTATGAAATTTTAGATGGAATGGATGAAAAAACTGGAATTCCAAGAATTTCATTGGCTATAAACAGAGCAGAAAGAAACTATCAATTATTTGACCATATAAACCCTGCAAAAGAAGAGTCCTCTACTACCGTTTTTCTTCTGGCTAAGGAATTGTTAAAATATAGGTGAAGAATAAATTCATTTAAATCTTTAGTACATTATTTAAATAAGTTTGTCCAGGCACCAATTTTTTAAAAAAGGTTATATTCCATTGACAGCCAAAGAATTTACACCGGTCTGCCTAAACCTTTTGATCATGCTTTGGTCTAATATAAAAACACTGTAAATGCGACCATTTTTCATTCTAATCACAGCCTTCATCCTTTTGCAGCCATTAAACGCTCAATCCCTTTATTTCCCACCATCAACGGGAAGCACCTGGGATACTATTTCGCCAAAAACTGAAAGCGCATCGAAGGAAATAAGCATGTCCATTGGAGAAATGCAAAAGGGAATTTATATGGTACAGGCAAAAATGACAGACGGCAGAAGATGGACTGGAAGATTTGTTGAACAATAAGGCTGGTTTTTTAGATTGTTAAAAAAAAAATATTTATGTCGACGGTAGAAAAATGCTTTACGTTGTTATTAGTCTTACTGACGACGGCATTACAGGGGCAAACCACTGAGCCAAAACGAAGCGAGCGCTATGCCAAAGCTTATGAAAAATACCTCGGTGCTACTTGCCCGGTTCCCAAAGACAGTATCCAACATTTCGTTTATTTTGCCAGAGACAGGGAATTAATAAAGGATCATCCTTTACTTTCACATCCCATGTTCAAGGGCGCGCAAATCATGTACTCATGGCGTGAATTAGAGCCTGAGAAAGGAAAATATGATTTTACAATACTGAGAGAGGACTTGGAGTATCTCAAAAGCTATCGTAAAAGACTATTTATTCAGCTTCAGGATGTTACGTTTAAAATTAAATACAAGGCGGTTCCTGATTATTTATTGACTGAGGAATATGATGGTGGTGTGGTCATGCAGTACAATGATGATGATAGTCCGGGAGGTTGGGTTGCCCAACGATGGAATAAGACAGTGAGGTGTATATAAAATAGAAGGGATAAATCTTCAGGAAACTTCAATAGGAGTGAGAGATTCGGTTTTTTCTGAGCTGGAATATGTTGTGGCATTGAAAAAGAATATGCTTTCCTTAAAGAAGAGTTTCCCTACGTCAACGACCATGATTTATGCAAATTTCATTCCCGGTGAATGGCTACCCGGTGATGATAAAGGCTACCTGCGCGGCATTTATCAATATGGGGAACAAATAGGGGTTGGACTTGGTGGCCCCGATTTAATGGTTAAAAGAAAAGGACAACTAAATCATGCCCTTGCTATGATGCATGAGGGCCAATACACTGTTCCTCTTGGCATTGCAATTCAAGACGGCAATTACATTGGTGAGACAGGCGACATAGATATTGAAAAAAAGAATAGCACACACCATAGTATTGTTCCACTATTGCATGCCTTCGCCAAAGATTTCCTGAAGATAAATTATATGTTTTGGGTTGACCAGGAACCTTATTTTAAAACGGATGTGCTGACTTGTTTTTCGAGGGAATGAGACTGAAATTTAAGTCCGGAATCGGGCTACATATTATGATAAATAATCATTTGTTTAAGTGCCAGTGAATTAATTACAGGCGCACATTTATATCCTCTGGGGAGTTTGTAATCAATAGGTCATTATTGGTTTGTCGTAATGTATGAAATTTTACCTAAAATGGGTTTATGCTTCCTGAAAAAGGGGAGTATCTCATTTCTGAATAATTCAAGCTTTTAGGTATTAAATTCAACAA
>CAMDWC010000094.1 GCA_945878825.1 Haliscomenobacter hydrossis DSM 1100 | reverse complement strand
CCAAAACTGACTGATTTTGCCTGTTGTTTAATATCTCCTGATTTCTGGAACTCTTTTAACAGCTCAGAATACATCTGGTCTGTTATTTTAGCGGTGGGTTTATTTTCCACCTCGTATCCTTTTTTGGCAAGATGCTCAACGAGTGTGGACAAGCCCACGTTCAGTTCCTTTACTATCTGAATAAGTTTCAACGGCATTCGATTTAATACAAATTTGCAGTGCAAAACTACAAAAGAGTTTCGTTAAATTATAATAGGAATTTCATCATTCCTCAAATTCTGCAGCAAGAACGGCTAAAACGTCTTCAATTGTTTCCGTTTCAAGGTCTGTGCGGCGAATAAGTTCTTCTTTGCTTAAAGTTAACACACTTCTTGCAGTGTCACAACCAATACCCTTAAGGGCATCAATAACCCATCCTTCGATTTCGTCTGAGAATTCTTCTAAATCGACATCATCGATTTCAAATTCCTCATTATTTCTAAATACATCAATTTCAAATCCAGTTAATAAACCCGCTAGTTTAATATTTGTTCCCCCTTTACCAATGGCCAATGAAACTTGCTCTGGTTCCAAAAATACTTTTACGTGTTTTTTATCCTGATTCACGTTGATTGAGGTCACTTTAGCGGGGGTGAGCGCGCGCTGAATGTATAGTTGTAAATTGTTTGTATAATTTACAATATCAATATTCTCATTATTTAATTCTCTGACAATACCATGTATCCTCGACCCTTTCATTCCGACACAAGCACCAACGGGATCAATTCTATCATCAAAAGATTCCACGGCCACTTTCGCACGTTCTCCCGGCATTCTAACTATCTTACGAATAGAAATTAATCCGTCCTCTATTTCAGGCACTTCCTGTTCAAGGAGCTTTTCCAAAAATAAAGAATCTGTTCTTGAAGCAATAACCGTAGGGTTATTATTCCTCATTTCTACCGATTTAATAACGGCCTTAACCAGGTCACCTTTCCTGTAATAATCGCCTTTAATCATTTCAGTTTTTGGTAAAATAAGCTCATTTCCCGTCGCATCATCAACAATTAAAATTTCTTTTTTTAGTATTTGATGCACTTCGGCAGTGACAATTTCACCTAATCTATCATTGTATTTTTTAAAAACTTCCTCTTTCTCAAGATCCATAATTCTTGAAATAAGGGTTTGGCGGGCAGCCATAATAGACCTTCTGCCAAAATCTTCAAGTTGTAACTGCTCATAACATTCTTCTCCTACTTCGTAATCAGCATCGATAGAAATAGCTTCGGATATGGAAATCTGGCTTTTTTCATCAGCTACCTCGCCGTCGGGTACTATTTCTCTTACTCTCCACAATTCTAAATCACCCTTTTGAGTATTAACAATGACATCGAAATTTTCGTCGGAGCCAAACTTCTTTTTGATTAGGGTACGGAATACGTCCTCCAAAACCCTTACCATGGTTGGACGGTCAATATTTTTACCATCCTTAAATTCTGAAAATGTTTCTACAAGGTTCAACATAATTTTATCCTTTTAAAATGAAACCTTAACGAGTGCGTTTTTAATAATATTAAAAGAACACCTTTTCTCAAATGGGGTATTTACTTTTTTTTTCCCCTCTAAAATTTTTTCTTCCCAGACAATTAAAACACCCTCCTCATCCGTTTCTTTCATAATACCAGTAATTTGACTGTCATCATCGAGGGTTAAAACTAATTTTCTACCCAGATGTTTTTTATATTGTCTCGGCAAACTTAAGGGTCGACTTACACCAGGAGATGAAACCTCGAGGGTGTAGGTTTCGCCTAACCATTTGTTTTCGTCTAAAATTCCTTCCAGGAACCGGCTTACCGTGCGACATACATCAAAGTCAACGCCTGTGTCACTGTCTATAAATACTTCTACTTTTTGCTTGACAGAAATGCTGATATCCAATAAAAAGCAATGATTTATATCAGGTTCCTGAAATTTTTCTGCCAATAAATAACTTAGTTTTTCCTTAATTTCGTTCATAAAAATTAAATTGGATTAAAATAAAAAAGAGGGTTATTTCCCTCTCACTTACTTATTGCCATATTTACTCGGCAAATATAATAAATTATTTTGTTTTTTTAATAAAAATTGTAATTTATGAAATGATAAGATTCAAACGGATTAATATTAGCCTTGTATCATTTTCTTTTTTGAACTTACATATCACTATCTTTGTTTTCTGAACGATAGTTTTAAAAACGGAATGGGTAATGAACAAAGATACACTTTTACATACTGCCCTAAAGGGTAAATTTTTATCTCCGGAAGAAGGAGTTTTTCTTTTTGAAAATGTTCCCACTGCAGAATTAATGGAGGTAGGGAATATGATCCGTTTTAAGCTCAATCCTGAGAAAAAAGTAACCTGGATTATAGATAGAAATTCAAACACAACGAACGTGTGTGTGGCTAATTGTAAATTTTGTAATTTTTATCGAAGGCCGGGTCATGAAGAGTCTTACATTACTTCTCTGGAGGAGTATTCAGTTAAAATAGAGGAAACTTTTCGGTTGGGTGGTGAACAATTATTGCTTCAGGGTGGACATCATCCCGATTTAGGGCTGAATTATTATGTTAATCTTTTCAGAGAATTAAAGAAACGATATCCACTCCTTAAATTACACGCTTTAGGGCCGCCTGAAATTGCACATATCACTAAATTAGAGGGTTCAACTCATATAGAGGTGTTGAAAGCATTAAAAGAAGCCGGCTTAGATTCTCTCCCAGGTGCTGGGGCGGAAATACTGGATGATAGGGTGAGAAGGTTGATTTCAAAGGGTAAATGCGGTGCCGAAGAATGGTTAGATGTCATGAGGGCAGCACACAAAATTGATTTGACTACCTCAGCGACCCTTATGTTTGGTCATATTGAAACCAATTTGGAGCGAATGGAACATTTGGTCAAAATACGACAGGTTCAAAGTGAAAAACCCGCGCATGCCAAAGGTTTTATCGCTTTTATTCCCTGGCCTTTTCAAGATGAAGACACTATTTTAAAAAAGTTAAAACGAGCAAGAAATGCCTGTACCGGCGATGAATATATTCGAATGATTGCTTTAAGTAGAATAATGTTACCAAATATTCAACATATTCAGGCCTCCTGGTTAACCGTAGGGAAAACGGTTGCGCAGGTTTGCTTGCATTCAGGTGCCGACGATTTCGGTTCTATTATGATAGAAGAAAATGTGGTCTCCGCGGCAGGTGCGCGCTTTCGCTTTACGGCAAATGGTATTCAGGAAGCCATTGTTGAGGCAGGTTTTGAACCTCAGTTGAGAAACCAGCAGTATGAATACCGTGTGCTTCCTGAAAATATGGAACAACAGATTTTAAATAGAGAAGAAATGCTGGTTGATTAAAATACACCAATAAATGACACCCAATGAGGTTTGAAAATGCTGAAGAATCTATAGCCTATATTCGGTCTAAAACAGATTTTGACCCTGAATTTGGTTTGATTCTTGGGACGGGTTTGGGTAACCTTTCCGATGATATAGAAGTGGTACACCAGTTTGATTATGCTGATATTCCCCATTTTGCCATTTCTACCGTTGAAAGTCATAAAAGTAAGCTCATCTTTGGATTTCTGGCGGGTAGAAAGGTGCTGGCAATGGCGGGCAGATTCCATTATTACGAAGGATATTCAGCGGCGGAAGTTACCTTTCCTCTCATTGTATTGAAAAAATTGGGCATCCAAAGATTGTTTATAAGCAATGCGGCCGGTTCCGTAAATCCCTCCATTTATGCAGGTGATCTGGTGCTTGTCCGCGATCATATTAATCTTACCCCCGATAATCCACTCCGGGGGCTAAATGATGAAAGACTTGGCCCTCGTTTTCCCGATATGTTGCATGCTTATGACCTGGAGGGTAATAAAAAAGTGCTTGCTTTGGCTTCAACATTAGGAATAAAACTCCATGAGGGCGTTTATCTCGGATTACAAGGGCCAAATATGGAAACGCCTGCTGAATATAAATTTGCCCACATTATTGGGGCCGATGTACTGGGAATGTCCACCGTGTCGGAGGTTATTATGGCAAAGTATTTATCTTTGCCTATATTTGTGTTTTCCATTGCAACTAACAGGTGCTATCCCTTAGACGAAATAGGAATTTCAACCGTGGAAGAGGTAATAAAAATGGCTCAGGAATCAGGAATTACTTTATCAAAACTCATAAAGGAAATTCTCCTGACACTTTAATTACGTTACTATGTTGGCAAAACGAATTATCCCTTGCTTAGATATTAAGGATGGCAGAACAGTTAAAGGGGTGAATTTTGTAGATCTTAAAGATGCCGGTGATCCGGTGGAACTTGGAAAACGATATTGCGAAGAAGGGGCCGATGAGCTTGTTTTCCTGGATATTACTGCAACCCACGAGAAACGGAAAACATTAGCCGCTTTGGCTAAAAATATTGCACAACATCTGAATATTCCATTTACTATTGGCGGTGGAATCTCTTCTGTGAATGATGCCTCTTATTTGTTGGAAGCAGGGGCTGATAAAATTTCAATAAATTCTGCCGCAGTTAAAAACCCTGATCTCATTAATCAATTGGCGGATACTTTTGGAAATCAATTTGTTGTCGTTGCCATCGATGCTAAACAAATAAACGGCGAATGGTTCGTTTTTTTAAACGGTGGCCGTCTGCTTACTGATATCCCTCTCCTTCAATGGGCAAAAGAAGCTGAAAATCGGGGAGCTGGTGAAATATTATTCACCTCCATGGATCATGATGGCACCAAAAATGGATTCGCCTGTGAAGCCTTAGCTGAAATGTCCGATCTGGTTGGTATTCCCATTATTGCCTCTGGCGGTGCAGGAAATATCGATCATTTTTCAGAGGTTTTTACCGTTGGTAAAGCTGATGCGGGTCTGGCCGCTTCTATTTTTCATTTCAATGAAGTCAACATTCCGGAACTTAAGCAAGCGCTTAAATGTAGTGGAATTTCTGTAAGATATTAATAATCAATAATGCAAACTAACGCTATCGCAATACCCGATTTTTCAAAAAATGAGCTTGTCCCAGCCATTATTCAAGATGTAAACACTGGGGTAGTACTCATGTTGGGGTATGTCAATGAGGAAGCTTTCAAGGTAACGCTGAATACCTCAAAAGTAACTTTCTTCAGTCGCTCTAAAAATAGATTGTGGATGAAAGGGGAATCCTCAGGCAATATTTTACATTTAAAAAGTTGGCACCTCGATTGTGACGCTGACACACTGCTTTTTTTTGTAGAACCAACAGGGCCAGTTTGTCACACGGGGGAAGATACCTGCTTTTCTTTGCCAAATAAAAAGGCAGATTTTTTAAAAACTTTAGAAAGTATTATTAATAATAGAAAATCTGAGGGTCAGTCAAGTTCTTATACTGCCTCTCTTTTTGCTAAAGGAATAAATAAAATCGCTCAAAAAGTAGGGGAAGAGGCAGTAGAATTAGTCATCGAAGCCAAAGATGATAATATAGATTTGTTTTTAAATGAAGCAGCTGATTTAATGTATCATTATCTCATTTTGCTGTCAGCTAAAAATACTTCTTTAAACGATGTAATAAAGATTTTGGAAGAGCGGCATAAAGTTCAAATCAATCATAAATAAGACTATAACTATGACTTTACAAGACATTACAGCTCAATTTGAAGCTCAGTCAGGTAATTTCCCTTCCATTGGGAAAAGTATTAAATTTCAGTTTAATGAGGGAGCCGTTTTTATCGATTTAAATGGCGCTTCTCCGCAAATTAGTAATGCTGATAGTGACGCAGATTGTACTATTGTTACCAGCATTGAAACAATGGAGCAACTTCGCAGCGGTTCTTTAAATCCTATGATGGCCATTATGAGCGGTAAAATTAAAGTAAAAGGAGACATGAGCGTGGCAATGAAATTGCAGTCTATGTTGGGCGCTTAATCCGAAAAGGTATCATTAAAACGTTCTTTCAGATTGGGATGGAATCAATATCCCAATCTGATTTTATAGTTATCCTTTCCTTTGTTTCCGGGTGATTAAAGTGCAATTCTGAAGCGTGAAGACCTATACCTTCTCTCGTCCATAGCTTTCCCCCATAGAGTACATCTCCCGCTATCGGGAATCCCATCGAAGCTAATTGAGCTCTGATTTGATGATATTTGCCCGTCATTAACTCGATATTTAACAAAGTTCGATGTCCAACTAAGCCTATTTTCTCGAAATTTAGCTTTACCTCCTTGTTTTCCACGCTTTTTTGGCCGGATATCATAGCTTTTTTATGTAAAAAATCTTTGTGCAGGTAGTCTCTAAGGCTCCCCGAAGAATGGGGAACCTCTCCGTCCACCAAGGCTACATAGTATTTCTTAACGGTCTTTTTCTCAAATTGTGCATTCATTTTTTTTAATACAGAGGGCTTTTTAGCAAAAAGGATGACCCCGCTGGTTGGGCGGTCCAAACGATGCACAATACCTACAAATGGTTTTTTATCGCTTAATAAAAGATGAGAATAGACTAAACTTTCTAAGGTAATGATTTGAGGTGAAATTTTCTCTACAGCTATTCCAGCCGATTTGTCAACAATAAGCAGAAACTTGTCTTCAAAAAGGATGCAGCGTTTAAATTGTTCGGGGGACATTACCTGATTTATTTAAAGGGTTAAAATAACAAATAATTGTACATTGGAGAGAATCAAAGTTACATTAAATGAAATTAGCAATATTTTTTCATTCCGCTTTATTATGTTTCCTTTTTGAAGGAAATAAACGGAAAGAAGTGGCTGAAGGAATGGAGGACTGGGATGTTGAAGAAATAATCATTTCTGATCAATGTAAAAATAATTCAAATCTCAAGAGCTACCCTAATCAGAAAAAAGGGTTTTATATCTCTGCCTTAAGCTATAAAAAAGTTAGACAGAAATAGAATGCAGTATTAGCTGGGATAAAGCACCTAATATCTTAATTTGATTCAATGCCTATTAGATTAAAGGAAGCGGAATGAAGGTATCAGTATTCCAGGACGACATGTGTTTATCAAAGAACTGGTCACAATAAAGGCATATATTTTTCAATACCTCCGTTTGTCTTTTCGCCTCTTCAAAAGATATACCCAGATGTTCTCCCATTTTTTGAGGTTGCCCATCATTTAAAGCCATAAATACTGGATGAGTACTCACTTTTTCTAGTATTTCTGACACTTTTTGAGTTCTTGCATCGCCCATGGGGTATTTGGTTCCGGGACAACAAGGGTTTATTTTCCATAACTGAATACTTACTTCCTGAGAAATATCGGTGTGGCCACCGAGAAAATTTCTAGCTCCTGAATGAATAGAACAGAAATTATGATTCGGATCTTTCGTCCATACATCTGTCTTTAATGCCCTGCCTCTCGCCCAATTTCCACCCAACCAAAGGTCCACCGTCGATCCCCAATAGGCCCAGCTCACCTTGGTGTTGTCTAAAAGATAGGAGGTTTCAGCATCATTGTCACAATATATTTTTCGACTGGAAAATAAGGCTTTTAATCTGGACAAATGGTTTTCCTTATGGGTATGAAATCGATCTATACTGGCAATGTCAATGCGTGTGATCCCAAGATCGAGTAATTTATCCAGTATTTTTTCATTCAGCAAATCGCCATTGGTTTGAAGCATTATTCTGGTAGCGTTGCCGTATTTGGTCTGAAGCACACTCAATATTTCATATAAAATCTTTTTTTCAGACAGAGGTTCACCACCTGATAGTATCAATCGGTCTATTTTGTCGGGCAAATTGTGAACAATCCTGAGGCAATCCTCTAAACTCATTCTTTCTCCGGAAGGTCCCGAGTTATTGTAACAATGATCGCACTGGTCATTACATAATTGAGTAAAAACCCAATAAAGGGAAGGGACATAATTGAAAGCAGACATTTATTCCTGGTTGAGAATTTACTTTAGCGTGTAAACTACGGTATTTGTTAATATTTTGCTCAAACCAGCGGCATGAACCTCTATTTTATTCATATCGCCCATAGGGAAAAAGATGTCAGTCATTGCGGTAAGTCCATCATCTGCAAAAAGTTCGACACTTGATTTGTCCAAAATTATTTTCATGCTTAAGCTAGTATTTTGGGACAAACAGGGGGAAAAGTGTTTAGCAGGAAAAACTTTATTAAAATCTGAAATTCCGGCTTTTACCCTATCGATAAAATAACGGTTTGACACGGGGTCAAATCCAATTTTCAGGGTATCTTTTTCAGGACTGGACATTAAAATAGTGAATTCGCCTTGAAGCGGTTTGCGGTTAAAACTAATATTTAATTCACAAACAAGAGGATTTTTTTGGTGAATTAAAAGATGGTCGTCCACTATATTATTTTTGGAAATAGCTGTTTTATTCTCCTTATAAGATTCAAATTCCCGGACTATTTTACTTTTTAATTTCCATTCCTTCTCAGCAATGTTTACTAAAGTAACTTCTCGGGGTAAAGTCATAGCACTTCTCCAACGGTAGGTAGGAACCTGTTGTGCATATTGCCAGTTGCTCATCCATCCGAGCATCAGTTTTCTGCCGTCTTGAGCGGGAATATCAGACCAGGAAACCATGGCATAATTATCGGTTCCGGCATCCAGCCAGTACTGTTTATTTTCATGTTGACTGTTCACAAAACGATGGCCGTCGAAATCCCCTATGAAATAACTTGTTCCCGTTCCACCGTTGGGTGCACCAGACTGCATACTGACAACCAAAATCCATTTTATTTCATTTGACCCCTCTACTTTTAAGGGGAAAAGATCGGGGCATTCCCAAAGCCTTTTATCATCTTTAAGGCCATATTCAGATTCAAAGTCCCATTTTTTCAAATCTTTAGAGGAATAGAACATGGTTTTATCTTTGACGGCAAGAACCATAATCCATTTTTTTGATTCTGGATGCCAAATCACTTTTGGGTCTCTGAAATCTTTAAAACCCGGATTAGAAATCACTGGATTTTGTTTATATTTCTCCCAGGTTCTTCCATTGTCGAGGGAATAGGCAATACCTTGTGTTTGAAAATCAATGGTTCCTAATCGCTCTTTTTCAGCGTTATGATAGGTGAAAATGGCAACCATGGGCGGATTTTCTATACTTCCAAATCCGCTCGTATTTTGCCAATCTATGACGGCACTTCCAGAAAAAATATATCCATGGGCATCAGGAAACAGCGCAATGGGCAAATGTTCCCAGGTAATCATATCTTTACTCACCGAGTGTCCCCAGTGCATGGGACCCCAAACATTGGCCTTTGGGTAGTATTGGTAGAACAGATGATATTCACCTTTGTAATATACCATGCCATTTGGGTCATTCATCCACATCGAATCGGGCGTAAAATGATACTTAGGCCTGTATTTTTCGTCAAACCCGGCCATATTATGGTTAGCAGGGTTCGTTGCACTCACCCCCAGAAGGTATATTGCTAAAAACTGTAATATGTAATATATTCCCATGGTTATAAATATGTTACCCCTTCAGGGTGATAGATTATAATTACATCATCCCGATGCACTTCATCCGGTACCTGCCTCCCTGCGGGATGATATATCCTATTTTATATTTTAATCATTTTTATTGGAAACACCGAATCATTTGAGGAATAGAGATAATAGAGTCCCGGCGGTATATCCCCAAAATATTGATTTTCAATATCATAGCCTTTATAAATAAGTTGACCAAGGCTATTTTTTAAAATGAGTAAAGGTTTAGCATCATAATTTTTCTCAATATAAATAAATTGGTTGAAAGGATTTGGAAAAGCCAATAACTTTTTTGAGGGGAGTGAGCTGGAAGCACTAACTAAGGTTTGGCAAAAGGAATTTATGCCAAGAAGTTTTGCCAATTCATTACATAAAAAGTAATAGTTAGCAATATCGGTATCGGATAATTTTTCGGTTAATAAATCTTTTGATTCTAAGGGATCTTTGGTAAGATTAAATAATTTTTGTTTACCGTTATCAAACTTCATTAGTTTATAATGTCTGTTGCGGATAGTTTTTCCATCATTATCATCGGTAGTTAATTTAAATATTTCGCTAAATGTCCAGTTTCGAATACTATCTGATGTATTTTTTAAAATAGGTAAAAGGCTTTTACTATCAATGGTAACATTGTTGGGAACAGAAGTTTTCCATGAATCAAATCCAAAGGATTCAATAATGGTAGCAAATAAATCTGTAGCGTTCACAAGGGCATTACTACTTCTACCAGGATTTTTAACAATGGGGCCAGCTATAATGCAGGGAACAGAAATTCCATATTGGTAAATTGTTCCTTTTGAATTATTGGTCGCTGGAATTTTAGATGTGGAAGGCGTATTTCCATTATCACCAATGAAAATAATATTTGTATTCTCAAATTTGTCTAAAGCTCGCAGGCTGTCACAAAGTCTTCCAATTTCTTTGTCCATAGCCTGAATCATAGCTTTAAAATATAATTTTGGCTTCGACTGGATATCAGCAGCTGTGCCACTCAAATTATTGAATTGATGAAGGGATGCTGGAGGTAAATGAAAAGGTGAGTGGGGAGCATTGAATGCTAACCAAAGGAAAAAAGGCTTATTGGGGTTTACTTGCTTAAGCCAATCAACAGCATTATTCACATTTTCCGACGTAGCATAATTTGTGACCGTAGATTGAACGCCATTCGTGTATTTAGTCCAATTGTTGTAGTTTGTAATCTGTCCTGTAAAGGGTCCTTCAAAGTGATGATACCCCAATGCGAGAGGGCTTTTTAAATTTGAGGATGGGGAAGGTTGATTCAAATGCCATTTGCCAATACTTGCCTTCGCAATGCTGGGATTGAAAATATGTAACATTTTAGGGATGGACATTTCTGCGGTATCAATAGCCTTAGAACCACCTTCACCACCAACAACACCGCCTACGCCAGTTCTAAAACCATATCTCCCTGTTAAAATGGAACTTCTTGTTGCAGAACAAACCGGATTGGACATCATATTGGTAAATTTTACCCCAGCTTTCATTAAGCGCCTTATGTTTGGGACTTCGACAGTATCTCCGTCATTTTCATAAAAGCCAAAATAATCTGACCCTAAGTCATCTGCAATGATTAGAATGGTATTGGTTTGGGCAAATGTGAGGGTTAGAAAAGAAACAAATAGGGAGATAAATAAACTTTTAAGCATTAACTTAAATTAACGGTAGAAAATTCTACATCCAAAAGAAAGGGTTTCATTCAAAATGACGGGTTTATTTTTCAAAAGGGCATCCACATTATTGGCAACATAAGGAATGGCAAGTGATGGGTGCTCGCCATTATCATCAATAGCACCTTTATA